>JAUSLL010000112.1 GCA_030649335.1 Parvibaculum sp.
TCACCGCCCTCACAGATGATGCGGGCGAACGTCTGTCCGGTTCCTGCACCTATGTGCTGAAGGGCAACGACCTTGCCGCGCGCTGGTGGTCGGTCACCGCTTATGGCGACGACAGCTATCTGATCCCCAATGATGCGAACATTTATTCCTTCTCCATGCCATTGGTGAAGCGTGAAGCGGATGGCAGCTACATCGTCCGCGTTTCGCCTGTGCCTCAGGAGGGCAATTGGGTGCCCGTGCAATCGGGTGAGACCTTCGACATGACGGCACGGTTCTATAATCCTGACCCCGCCGCCGTTGAAAACCCCGCCGATGTGAAATTGCCCAGCATCACGAAGGAGGGTTGCCAATGAGCGCCTTCGTGAAATTTGCCCTGAGCTCGCTCGTCCTTGCGGCCATTGTCTATACTGCCGCTCTCTTTGCGCTGCCGAGCGCCATCATGTCCGTTGCCATATCGAAAATCGGGCAGGGCGGCGCCAATAATGTCTTCATCCACTCGCCTTTGCCGACGTCCGAAGCGCGCGGCGTGGTGCGGCCAAGCCCCGATCTTGCCTATTCGGTCTGCATTATTGACCTGTCCAAGGGCCCGATGCACATCAGCGTGCCTTTGACCGCGCCCTATACATCCGTTGCCCTCTACGCTACGAATACCGACAATTATTTTGTGCGAAATGACCGTGACACGGGTGGCAAATCATTGGATGTTATTGTCGTTGCGCCGGGTGCCGAAAAGCCTGCTGCAATACCGGAAGGGGCCGAGCTTGTTGAAGCCCCCTCTGCCAAAGGATTGGTTCTCGTCCGCCGTGTCGTCGAAAGCGCGGATGCTTTTGCGGCCATAGACGAGACCCGCAAATCATCGGTTTGCGCTCCGCTTTAAACTTGAAGTGTTGAGTGCATAGGGGGCCGCGTTTCTGGGGAGGGACGCGGCCTTCGCTATTTCAGCTCTCGCTCCCAACTCATTCACTAACAGCAATCGCAAAAGCAAAAACCAGCGCCACTTCCTTCAGCCGGTCAAACCGGCCTGATGCGCCGCCGTGTCCCGCTTCCATATTGATTTTCAGCATGGTGAGGTTTTTGTCCGTGCGCAGCGCGCGCAACTTCGCCACCCATTTTGCAGGCTCCCAATAGGTCACGCGCGGATCTGTCAGTCCGCCCAGCGCGAAGATATGCGGATAGGCCTGCGCGCCCACATTGTCATAAGGCGAATAGCTCGCCATGTAGCGATAGGCTTCTTCGCTTGTCAGCGGGTTGCCCCATTCGTGCCACTCAGGCGGCGTCAGCGGCAAGGATGCATCGAGCATCGTCGCCATCACATCGACAAAAGGCACTTCCGCGATGATGCCGCCAAACAGGTCCGGTGCCATATTGGCGACCGCGCCCATCAGCATTCCGCCTGCGCTCCCGCCCTGCGCCACAATGCGCCCGCGTGATGTAAATTTCTCCGCCGCCAGATGCTCACCCGCCGCGATGAAATCCTCAAACGTATTGCGCTTGTTCATCAGCTTGCCGGCCTTGTACCAGCCATAGCCCTTGTCCTTGCCGCCGCGAATATGCGCGATGGCATAGACGAAGCCACGATCGACCAGCGACAGCGCCGTCACGGAAAAACTCGACGGAATGGAAATGCCGTAAGAGCCATAGCCGTAAAGCAGGCAGGGTGCCGACCCGTCGAGCTTCGTGCCCTTGGCATAAAGCAGCGACACCGGCACTTTCGCGCCATCGCTGGCGGTGGCAAAAATCCGCCGTGTCACATAGTCGGAAGGTTCATGGCCGGAGGGCACATCTTGCCGCTTGCGCAGCGTGCGGGTCCGCGTGCCCATGTCATAGTCATATGTCTCGCGCGGCGTCGTCATGGAGTTATACGTAAAGCGCGTCATCGCCGTATCGTATTCGTACCCCGGCGACAGCGACAGGTCGTAAGCCTCCTCGTCAAAGGCGATCTCGTGTTCCGCGCCATCAGCAAGCGTGCGCACCACAATCCGCGACAGGCCTTCGCGCCGCTCCATCCGCGCATGAAAATCTTTCGTCGCCGCTTGGCCCAGGATCAGGGTGCCGGGCTGGTGCGCCACCACATCGCGCCAATTGGCCCGTGCGGGCGAACTGTGCGGCGCTTCCACCAGTTTGAAATCTTCCGCTTCATCCGCATTGGTCAGAATGAGAAAGCGCCCGCGCGGCGCGTCGTCCTCGATGTCATATTCAATGCCATGCTCGCGCGCATTGACGAGCACCGGGCTTGTGTCGGGCGCCTCGGCAGGCACCAGCCAGATTTCACTCGTCTGATGGTCGTGAATATCAATGGTGATGTAGCGTCCCGACGAGGTCTTGCCGACGCCGACATAAAACGCCGTGTCTTTCTCTTCGTAGACCAGCGTGTCAGTGCTCGCGGGCGTACCCACCACATGCCGGTAAACCTTGAGCGGCCTGTGTTCATCATCCACATGCACATAGAAGAAACTCGCGCCCGCAGCATCCCAGACAATGCCGCCCGCCGTGTCGTCCACAACGTCGTCGAGGTCACGCCCCGTCGCGAGGTCGCGCACTTTGATGGTGAAATATTCAGAGCCCTTGAGATCCGCCGACCAGCCGAGCCGCGCATGTGTCGGCGCGTGGTCCACATCCCCGATATGGAAATAGGCTTGGCCTTCCGCTTCCGCATTGCAGTCCAGCAGCACTTCATCGCCGTTCGCGCCCGTGCGGCAGAAAATCGGATGCTGACTGCCCTCACCATAGCGCGAAAAATATTCAAACGTCCCGTCGCGCGTCGGCACAGAGCTGTCGTCTTCCTTGATGCGCCCCTTCATCTCGGCAAACAGCGTCTCGCGCAATGCCGTGAGCGGCGCGACCGTTGCTTCTGTGTAAGCGTTCTCCGCTTCGAGATAAGTGCGAATGTCCTTGTCCAGCGCATCCGGCTCGCGCATCACCTCGCGCCAGTCCTTGTCGCGCAGCCACGCATAATCATCCGAGCGGACAATCCCGTGATGGGTGTCCGTGACGGTGCGTATATCGGCTTTAGGGGCAACAGCAGGCGGCGTCAGTTTCATAGAATTCAGGCTTTCCATTCGTCATTGCGAGGAGCGAAACGACGCGGCAATCCAGTCGCCTCAGGCAAAATGGATTGCTTCGCTATCGCTCGCAATGACGGTTAAAAATTGAACGTCCTCATCCTGAGGAGGAGCGAAGCTCCGTCTCGAAGGATTATTCATCCGGCGCGAAATTCAGCGCCAGCCCGTTCATGCAAAAGCGCAATCCCGTCGGCTCCGGCCCGTCAGGAAACACATGGCCCAGATGCGCTTCGCAGGTCGCACAGCGCGCCTCGATGCGCTGCATCCCGTGGGTATTGTCCTCGACGCCTTCAACGGCTTCCTTGGAAACCGGTGCAAAGAAACTCGGCCAACCCGAACCACTTTCAAATTTTGTTTCCGAGCGAAAGAGTTCCGTGCCGCAGCAAACGCAGGTGAACATCCCGTCGCGGTGCTCATGCAGCCATGGCCCCGTGCCCGCGCGTTCGGTGCCCGCTCCACGCGTTACGGCATATTGATCCGGCGTCAGCTCCGCACGCCATTCCGCATCAGTCTTGATGATTTTTTTGGTCATGGGCACGCAGCTCCGCAATTTCAAAATTGTCATCCCGGCCTGCGCCGGGATGACAATTGAATATGTGGTGAGAGCAATGCCCTCACGCAATCAACTCATTCGAAAATCAGGCTCAGTGTTTCGGCCACCATCGCCGGGCGTTCCTGACCTTCGATTTCCATCGTGACAACATTAGTCACCTGATAGCCGCCGGACTTCGGCTGGGCATCTTTCAGCGTCACGCGGGCACGCACTTTGGAACCCACGGGCACCATGTTGGTGAAGCGCACTGAGTTGGAGCCGTAGTTGACGCCGCGTGTGGCGCTTTTCACACCGCTGATTTTGCCCATCAGGAAAGGCAGAAGCGACAGCGTGAGGTAACCGTGGGCTATGGTGCCCATGCCGAGTTCTTTCTGCGTACGCGCCGGATCAAGATGGATCCACTGATGATCGCCCGTCGCATCGGCAAATTTCTGTACGCGTTCCTGATCGATTACGACCCATTCGCTCACGCCGATTTCATTGCCCTTTTCGGCGACATAGTCAGCAATAGTGTCAAACATACGCATTTGGCGTCTCCCGTTCGGTTTGTTGAATTTTGGCTTTGAAACATGGTGAAAGGGGCGAGGAACCCGCCTGACATTCCGCCTGTTGCAAGTCGCAAATTATCTGCCGCCAAGGTAGCGGGCCGAACCGGTCCCGCCAACCGGATTCCGGCTTCCTTACATCGAAAGCCGCATAAGGACGCGCCGGTCCTCTTCTGCGTCATTGGTCAGCATGTCTTCCAGCCACCCCCAGGCCTCGCCCTCGGTGCCGATGACGATCTTGGAGCGCGGCCAGCCGAGCCGTTCCAGCTCCTGCGCCACATTCCGGGCCCGCTTGATGCCGAGCGCGTCATTGCCCGACGCCCCGCCCACTTTGCTGGCTTTGCCGAACAGGCAGATCTGCTGCGCCGAGCGTCCCTTCGCCATATCGTAGACATATTTGATCTTGGGCAGATCCACTTCGCGCAAGCGGCTCGAATTGGTGTCGAAATAAACGTAGCGGTCTTTGCTGAACTCGCGGCTCGAATCCGCCTTGTTGTTGCAGCGGATGCCGGTCGAATAAACTTCGTTCGCCGCTCGCGCTGGTGTGGTGATGCCCCATGCGAGAGCACCGACGCTGAACGCGAGCGTGAGGGCGATAAAATGAAATGAACTGGGCGAACGTGTCATGGCATGGCCTCCTTGCGATTCTCTTTCGTCATTTTAGCACATCGCAGACATGAAGATGCCGCAGACATCCTTCGGGACGCTGCGGCATCTACTCAAGTCAGTTCAATCTTGCGAAAACTGTCAGACGATCTTCGAGTCGCGATTGCCCCAATAGCGGTCACGGATCAGGCGCTTGTAGAGTTTGCCCGTCGGATGGCGCGGCAGTTCTTCCTCAAAATCCACCGAGCGCGGGCATTTGATGGCCGAGAGCTGCGCGCGGCAATATTCGAGCAGTTCAGCTTCAAATTCAGGCCCCACATCGGCCCAGCTCACAGGCTGCACCACGGCTTTCACTTCTTCGCCGAAATCTTCGTTCGGCACACCGATCACGGCCACGTCGGCTACTTTCGGGTGCATCACCAGCAGGTTTTCAGCTTCTTGCGGATAGATGTTCACGCCGCCGGAGATGATCATGAAGGCCTTGCGGTCGGTCAGATACACATAGCCTTCCGCGTCCACCTTGCCGATATCGCCGAGTGTGGACCATGTCGGGTGTTGCGGGTGGCGTGACTCGGCCGTCTTCTTCGGATCATTGTGATATTCGAAATTGCTCTCGCTTTCGAAATAGATCGTGCCCGCTTCGCCCACCGGCAGCTCATTGCCTTCATCGTCACAAATATGCGTGATGGCATTGAGCGCCTTGCCGACCGAGCCCTTATGCGCCAGCCATTCTTCCGACGTCAGCGCACAGAAGCCATTGCCTTCCGAACCGGCGTAATATTCAAAAATCACCGGACCCCACCATTCGATCATCTGCTCTTTGACAGGGATCGGGCAGGGGGCAGCGGCATGGATCGCCACTTTCAGCGACGAGACGTCATACTTCAGACGCACCGCTTCGGGCATTTTCAGCATACGGACAAACATCGTCGGCACCCACTGGCTGTGGGTGATTTTGTGCTTCTGGATGAGCTTGAGCGATTCTTCGGCATCGAAATGTTCCATCACGACGACGGTGCCGCCGAGGCGCTGCACACCCATCGACCAGCGCAGGGGCGCGGCGTGATACAGCGGGGCAGGCGAAAGATAGATCGTCTTGTCGTCCATGCCGTAAAGCAGCATGGCGAGGCCGACCAATGCGCCGGGCTCCTCAATCGGCGCACCGGTCAACGCGTGGCGCACACCTTTCGGGCGACCTGTTGTGCCGGACGAATAGAGCATGTCGGTGCCCGATGTTTCGTCGGCAATCGGTGTCGTGGGAAAACCCGCGCGTGCGCTGATAAAATCTTCATAACCCGCCATCTCGCCGCCGATGATGAACTTGCGTTCGATCTTGGGCAGATGATTGCCCGTGACAAGTTCGCCGACGCAAGCCAACGCTGTCGATGTGAAAAACATCCGCGCGCCGCAGTCGGCAGCGATATAGGCGACTTCGCCTGCGGTCAGGCGCGAAGGGATCGCGGTGTAATAGAGTCCGGCGCGCTGCGCTGCCCAGCAGATTTCATAATAGCGCGCATTGTTCTCCATGAAGATCGCGATGCTGTCGCCGGCTTTGAGCCCTGCGTCGCGGAAGAGATGCGCCAATTGGTTGGAGCGTTCGTCGAGTTCCTTATAGGTGACGGTCTCGCCCGTCGCGGCCATGATATAGGCGGCTTTGTCGGGTGTGGTTTTGGCGTGAACAGTAGGGTGCATTAGGGTCGTCTCCCAAAGGCAAGTTTGCCGGAATTATTGATGTCGTCTCTGACCCGGAAGTGATTACCCGAATAGGGGGGCTTCGCTTTTCTGCGGGTCCGTTGTTATATCAGGTCACAAGCATTTCGTCGGACCTTGTCTCGCGCAAATGAGCGCAAGTTTGCCGCCCCGTCAACTATTCGCGGTTGACGCAACGGCAGCCACTAGTCCGGCCACTAAATCCGGCAATTGCCGCATTAAAGGGAGAGAAAAAATGGCCTATTCCACTATCAAATATGATGTATCGGAAAACATTCTGACCATCACACTGAGCCGCCCCGAAAAACTCAATGCCTTCACGGGCGAGATGATGGCGGAAATGATCGACGCATTTGATCGCGCCGACGCTGACGACGACGTGCGTGCAATCATCGTCACGGGCGAAGGTCGCGCCTTCTGCGCCGGTGCGGATCTGTCAGCCGGTGCCAAAACATTCGACTACGAAGCCCGCACCGACCGTCCCGACAAGCAGGGCAATCCCGTTCAGGCTGATGGCTCGATCAACTGGAGCGACGAAGCCGTGCGCGACGGTGGTGGCCGTCTCACATTGCGCATTTTCGAATGCCTGAAGCCCGTCATCGCCGCGGTCAACGGGCCCGCCGTCGGCATCGGCGTTACCATGCAGCTGGCCATGGACATTCGCCTCGCCTCCGACACCGCCAAATTCGGTTTCGTCTTCGCGCGTCGCGGTATCGTGCCGGAAGCCTGCTCCAGCTGGTTCCTGCCCCGCATCGTCGGCATTTCCAAGGCGCTCGAATGGACCTATTCAGGTCGCGTTTTCCCCGCTCAGGAAGCGCGTGATGGCGGTCTCGTCTCCGCGATTTACAAGCCCGAAGAACTGCTACCGGCGGCCCGCGCCATGGCCCGCGAAATTGCAGACAATACGGCGTCGGTGTCTGTCGCGCTCACACGTCAGATGATGTGGCGCATTTCGGCGATGGATCATCCGATGGAAGCCCACAAGATCGACAGCCGCGCCATCTACGCCCGTGGCCGCACGCAGGACGCCAAAGAAGGCGTCGTGTCCTTCCTCGAAAAACGTCCGGCGGTCTATCCCGACAAAGTGTCGAAGGACATGCCGTCCTTCTTCCCGTGGTGGACCAAGCGCGAATATAACTGACGTGCAATAGCCCTCTCCCTCTGGGAGAGGGTTGGGTGAGGGTCTTTCTTCCTTCCCTACTTCGTCATTGCGAGCAAAGCGAAGCAATCCAGCGCCACACGGCAAGAACTGGATTGCTTCGTCGCTTTGCTCCTCGCAATGACGGCGCGACTACCCCTTCGTCGGCGCTTCCATCGTCCACAGCGGCGTGAAGAAGAAAATCGAGAGCCAAAGAATAACCATCAGCCCGACGGGCACCAGCACAGCGTCAAGCGGTCCGAGATACTGGATCAACACGCCCGTCAGCAAGGCGCCGATCGGCCCGCCGCCCATCGAGCCGAGCTGAAACGCGGCGATGAGGCGGGCGCGCATATGCGGTTCGGCAAATTCCTGCACCACCGCACGCGATTGCGTCATCGAGACACCCCCCGCAAGCCCCCAGCACAGCGCCAGGAAATCGACGACATAGATCGGAAACCCGAAATGCATGACCACCATCACGCTTGAGCCGGTGCACATGGCAATCATCATGGCGCGGCCTTGACGGCGGATCGGCCGGAAGCGCGACAGCGTGAAAGATGAAATGCCGATACCGCCGAAGAAGCACGTATTGATCAGCGCGATCTCAAACGACGAGCCGTTGTAAACGTCGCGCACCATGATCGGGAACAGCACCATGAAGACGCCCATGAACAAAATGCCCGACATGAACATCATGATGATGACGGGCCGCAGGCGGTCGCTTTTCCAGATCACAACCAGCCCTTCCTTGATCGCGGTGATCTGGGAGGTTTTGGGCTGGCCGAAATTCATCGGCGGTGCAGGCGACAGACGGCTCGTCGCATAGACAGCGCCGAGCAACAGCAGGCTTTGCAAAATGAAAAGCATCGGCAGGCCGACGTATTCGGCAAAACCGCCGATCTGAAACCCGACGACCTGACCGAGAAACTGTCCGCTCATGGACAGTGCGACGCCGCGCTGGATATTGCCTTTGAGGCTCACCATGGCGACGCGTGTCAGCATCGCGTCGCGCGTCGGCATGACATAAGCGCCGATCACTCCGAGCAGCACGCCAAAACACAGCATCAGCGCATAAGACAAATGGTCGGCATAAATAGCGCCCGCCAGCAGCAGCGGCGGAACGGTCTGGATCAATTGCAACAGCATCAAATGCTTGCGCAAATCCACGCGGTCAGCGAGTGCGCCGCCAAACAGCGTAAAGACCAGCATCGGCAGCATCGTCATCATCTGCGCAACGCCGACCCAGGTCGAGCTTTCGTGCAGCACAATGGTGATGATGAACGGAAACATCACCCCCTGAACACCGGCGGCAATGAAATAGAGCCAGATGCCGCCCATGTACCATTTGAGATCGGTGCTGGTGTCGTCCGGCTGTTCGCTTGCGATGCTCATATTTCATTCGCCCGATAGGACCAGAGCGGCGAGACGAACAGGCCCAGAATAATCAGCACCATGATAGCGGCAGGCACCAGCACGGCAAGGTGCACACCAAGTCCGCCGACGAGGAAGCCCATGATGAGCGAGCCGATGGGCGCGCCGCCGGAAAAACCGAGCTGATAGAAGGAGAGCACGCGCGCGCGATGGCTGGGCCTTGCCGCGATCTGAACGATAGTGCGCCCCATCGTCATGGTCGTGCCCGCGCCGACGCCCCACAGGAAGCAGAGAAAGCAAAGGAGCGGGAAGGGCATGGTGAAGGCCATGCAAGCCAGAATAAGGAAGCCGACAGTGACCGCCCCCATCATGACGCGACCGCGATGCACGATATGACCGACTTTGAGCAACGCAACGGTCGCCGCAATCGTGCCGCCCCAGAAGGCAATGTTGATCATCGCAAAATGGCTGGTGAATTGCGTGCCGTTGAAATGATAGACGTCGCGCATGCTGAGCGGCAGGACGACCATGAAACTGCCGACATAGAAAAGCCCGACAGCAAAGTTGAGCACGATCACCATGAAAGTGATCGGCTGGTCCCACGCGGATTTGATTCCGTCCACGATTTGCGCAAAGCGCCCCTCGCCGGATGGTTCATGTTCAGGCGGCAGCGGATCGAGCTTGGCGGTCAGCACAGCGCCGACGGCCAGCATGATGGCTTGGAACAGCAACAGGATGGGTGTGTTAACAGTTGCGATGAGCAAGAGTGAGGCGGCGGTCACAATCAACATGCCGAGCAACTGACTGCCCATTTGCGTGCCCATGGCCAGCGTCACCGCCTGCTGGATATTCGTCTCGGCAATGCGGTTCAGCGCACTGTCACGCGCGGGCATCGCGAAAGCCCCCAGCGTGCCCATCGCCAGCGCATAGGCAATCAGAACGCCGTAGCTCAGGTGCCCGCTCAGGATCACAGCCACAAGCACCAGCGGCGGCACGACAGACAGCACATGCATACGCACGAGAATGCGCCGCACATCCGAATGATCGGCAATGGTCCCGCCCAGCAGGATGAACAGCAGCGCCGGTGCCATCAGCGACATTTGCGCAATGCCCACGCGCGCGGGCGTCTCATGCAGCAATTCCGCAGCCAGATAGGGAAAAAGGACAAACTGGATGCCAAGGCTCATGAACCAGCTGGCTTGTCCGCCAAAGTAAAGCCGCAGCCGCGCCGTGCGGGCCGCCCCGATCCCGTCGAGCGAGCTGCCTGTCGGCAAATTGAGTTCAGTCACAGACACCCGCCATTTTACTTCGCGCAGTCCGCATGCGGGCAGCGTCATTGATTTGCATTGAAACTATAGCATCTGCACCCCGTCGCACCCCCCGTCCTTTGCGTTGTGTGAATTTTTTTTGACATGACGCTGCGAAAGCCTGTGTTTCAGCCTTCCTTAAGCGGCGCTTAGCATAAAGGGAGGGTCCGGTTTGTTTTGTGTTCAGTTTGTTGTCAGGACCCAGTTTCATGTCCCATCCCGTCGCCCGCGATCTGTCCGACCCCGTTCTGCCGCTTACTCCCGCCACAAGCTGTGCCGATGTCTTCTCACGGCTTCTGGCCGAACCGGACCTCATGCACATTCCGGTCGTCTCTGGCGCACGTCCGATAGGTCTCGTCAGCCGTCAGGATTTCATGCTGGTCTATGTCCGCATGTATGGCCGCGAGGTCTATGGCCGCTCGCCCATCACCGTGCTCATGAACGACAATCCCCTCGTCGTTGACGCTGACACACTTTGCGAGGACATCAGCGCCGCGCTCTTTTCCACCGAAGGCAATCAGGCGCTTCAGGGGTACATCGTCACCGAGAACGCGCATTATCTAGGTCTTGGCTCCGCAGGCACTTTGATGCGCGTCACCGGCGAAATCATCCTCGCCCGCGCCGAAGAGCTTGAGGCCCAGCGCCGCCGCGCCGAGGCCGCCAGCGAGAGCAAGACGCAGTTTCTGGCCAGCATGAGCCACGAATTGCGCACACCGCTCAATGCCATCATCGGCTTTGCCGATCTGATGCGCCTGCAATTGTTGGGCACCATTCAGCCGCCGCGCTATCTGGAATATGCGCAGGACATTCACGGCAGCGGCGTGCACCTTCTGTCCATGATCAACGAGCTTCTCGACATGGCGAAAATAGAAGCCGGTCATTTTGATCTGCATGAGGATGAAGTTGACCTCGCACAAGTTGGCAATGAAGTCCTGCGCATGTTGCGCCAGTCCGTTCAAACCGCCCGCGTCAGCCTCAATGTGGAGGTCGCCGCCGCCCTGCCGCATATTCTCGCCGACGAGCAGCAGGTCCGTCGCGTGCTTCTCAATCTTTTGTCAAACGCCATCAAGTTCACGCCAGCAGGCGGCTCCATCATCTTGTCCGCACACGAGAACGACGATGGTGGCCTCGAAATGCGCGTAACGGACACAGGCATCGGCATTCCCGAAGACAAACTCGACAAAGTGCTCGAACCCTTCGAGCAGGTCGAAAATTCCTTCACCCGCACGCGCGCAGGCACAGGTCTGGGCCTGCCGCTCACAAAGGCGATGGTTGAAGTCCACGGCGGCACGCTCTGCATTTCGAGCACATTAGGCAAGGGCACCTGCGTCTCCGTCACGCTGCCGCCTGCCCGCACAATCCGCGCAGCGTCGGTTGCGGCGTGAGCGGGGTATAAAATCTCTCTCCCTCTGGGAGAGGGAGGAGCGCCTCTCGGCGCGGAGGGTGAGGGTCTTTGATGTGGCAAAACCTTCGCGAATAACAAGGCCCTCACCCAACCTTCTCCCGGCGGGAGAGGGCTAAACACCCGCCAGCTTCACCATCTCCGCATAGGTATGCACCTGCCGCCCGCGCGCCTCGCCGCCTGCGGCCGCCACCATCGCAGCCGCCACAACCTCCGCGTTGATGCTCCGGTAAACCGTCGCCGCTCCCAGCATCAGCGGGTTCAGCAGCGGCGAGAGTTTCATCATCAGGCTCTCCGCCGCCCGCCGCTCCCCGCGTGCACCGAGCAACAGTCCGGGTCGGAAAATATGCAGCGCCTCAAAGCCGACAGCGGCCACCGCTTCTTCCGCCTCGCCCTTGACGCGCGAATAGAAAATCTTCGACGCCGAAGACGCACCGATCGCCGTCACCAGCATGAAGCGCGCAGCCCCCGCTGCCTTGGCCGCACGGGCAAAGGCGACCACATAATCGTGATCCACTTTGCGAAACGCCGCCTGACTGCCCGCCACTTTAATCGTGGTGCCGAGCGCGCAGAATGCGTCATCGGCCCTCACGATGGCCTCTGTCAGAAAGCTTTCCATGTCATCGAGGGGAATGACAATCTGGCGCAATTTCGGATCATCAATATCGAGTTCCCGCCGCGTTATAGCGATCACCTTGGTGTAGGTAGGTGAGGCAAGAAGCTGCCGGATGAGCGAACCACCCACAAGGCCGCTCGCGCCCGCCACCAGTGCCGTTCTCTTCTCCGTCATCGCATCATCCTTTTCCTGAAACCGTCGCCCTAAAACCCTCCCCCTCAAGGGGGGGCTAGAAAACAATCACCGCGGCACATCACCCGTATACCGTGCCCGTGGCCGGATCATTTGTCCCGTGCGATGTTGCTCCATCGCATGTCCGATCCATCCTGCCGTGCGCCCCATGACAAACACAGCAAGTCCGCCGCCGGGCAACATGCGCAGGCTCGCGCTCATCGCGCCGATGGCAAAGTCGATGCTCGGCTGCACGCCGCCTGCCTCCGCCATCACATCAATCACGCGTTGTGCGCGCAGAAAAGCCGGATCGTCGCCATAGGTTTCGCGCATCATGCCAAGCAGCGCAATCGCCCGCGGGTCGCCGTCAGGATAGAGCGGATGGCCAAATCCCGGTGCCGGATCGCCGTTGCGCAGCCGCGTCAGCACCGCGTCCTCAAGGTCTTGGCGATGTGCCATGTCGGTCAGGAAACTTTCAACGCGGCTGGTAAAGCCGCCGTGGCGCGGACCTTCGGCGGCGCAAATGCCCGCCTGCACCGACGCGTAAAGCGTCGCGCCCGTACCCGCCACGCAGCGCGCGGTAAAGGCGGATGCATTGAGCTCATGGTCAGCGCAGAGCACAAGCGCGGCGCGGATCAGATCACCTGCGCGCTTGTCACCCATCGTCAGCGCGCGGGAGAGCACTTCATGCACCGGCGTGTCGCTCGGTGGCACGCCCGCAATCACCGCAGCAACAAAGCGCAACAGCCGCGCACCTGTTGTCGCCAGCCCGCGCTCCGTGCGGTTGTAAATCGACGGATCATCCATCGCCGCCACAGGCAGCAGCGTCAGGCAGCGCACAATCGGCGGCAGGGTCGCCACTTCCGTTGTGAGTTTTTCCAGCATGGGCGACAGGGCAGGCACCGCATCGCGCGTGAAAGGCTGTACGTCGCGGCATCCCCAGAGGAGGGCGGCCACCTGTTCAAGGCTTGAGCTGCGGGCAAGCGCGGTCGCGTCCGCGCCGCGATAATGCAGCTGGCCGTCGGCAATCAACGTGATGGATGAATCCAGCACCGGCATACTGCCGAACGACAGGCCCGCCCGGGCGTCGCCGCCCTGCGCCGGTGCGGCGGCCTGCGCTAGGCGCCGGTCCTTCAGTCCACGGACGTCTTCGGCTCTATAGCGTTTGGCGCGGCTGTCCGGCACGGGTTCCGACCGGATCATGTCGCGGCTCACATAGGCGTAAAGCGTGGCGAGGCTCACCCCCAGTTCGGCGGCGGCCTCCTTGGCCGAGAGGTAGAGATTCTCCGGTGCGCTGCGCTTTTGCGGCATAAGCGGCCTCTTTTTATATATTGATTAGCTTAATCAAGATTGACGACATAATAACCTATCGCCAGATTTCCCTCAAGGCGGGTCGTTTATTCCCAACCCCGCAAATTTTGAGGTGCCGTGATGTCCCATTCCGCAAATGCCGCCGCGCTCTCCCGCGCCAGCTCCAATGGTCTCGACAAGGTGGTCGCCGCCGAAACCGCGCTCAGCCACGTCGATGGCGAGGCAGGCCGTCTCATCATCGCCGGCTACGATCTGGAGGCGCTGGTCGCCACACATGATTTCGAGGCCACAGCCGCGCTTCTATGGGCCACAGCCGGTCTTGATCCCGCGCCCGATGCCGATACGGTCCGCGCCGAGTTGGGTGCCGCCCGCGTCGCTGCCTCCCACCTCGTGCCGGTGCTGCTCGCCGCCACCAAGGGCCTGACGATCACCGAGGGCCTCCGCGCCGGTCTGTCGCTCCTGCCCGACGATGATGCGAGCGGCAAGCCCGCCCACATCCGCGCCGTGGGTGCCGTGCCCGTCTTCGTCGCAGCCCTTTGCCGCCGCGAAGCGGGCGAGGCTGCCGTCGCGCCCAATGCCGCCGATGGTCACGCAGCCGACTTCCTGCGCATGTTGCGAGGCGTGCCGGGCTCGGCTGCCGAGGTTGAGGCCCTCAACGCCTATCTCGTCACAGTGACAGACCACGGTATGAATGCCTCCACTTTCACAGGCCGCGTCATTGCCTCCACGCGGGCAGGGCTCATCTCATCGGTCGTCGGCGCGCTCTGCGCGCTCAAGGGCCCGCTGCATGGCGGTGCCCCCGGCCCCGTGCTCGACATGCTCGACGCCATCGGCACGCGCGACAACATCAAGCCGTGGCTGGTCAGTGAGATCAGCAAAGGTGAACGCCTGATGGGTTTCGGCCACCGTGTTTATAAGGTCCGCGACCCCCGCGCAGACGTCTTCAACAAGGCCGTGATGTTGCTCACTAACGGCAACGAGCGCGTGCGCTTTGCCCGCGACGTCGAGCAGGTGGCACTCGCCACGCTGAAGGAGATGAAGCCCGACCAGCGCCTCGACACCAACATGGAATACTACACAGCTGTGTTGCTCGAAGCCTTGGGCATCCCCCGCAGTGCAGTCACAGCGGTCTTCGCGTTGTCGCGCATTGCCGGATGGTCGGCGCACGTCATCGAGCAGGAGCGTGTCGGTCGCCTCATCCGTCCGGCTTCAACCTATGTCGGCCATTGGCCGGACGATCAGGCGGCCTGAAAATGCTCCCGATCCATATACAGCAGTGCTTTGAGCATCAAGCGCTGGCCTGCGAGTTGTTGGGTTCGCCCTTCACCTCGCGGGTCTGCGCGCTTCTCGGCTCGCGCCTCACGCCCGCATCGCGTTTTGGCGTGCGCATTGCGGGTTGGTCCGCCAGCGCCAAGTCCGACGTGCTCGCCTTGCGGGCCACAGGCGCTTTGAATGCTCTGGCGCGGGCAGGGGAGTGTACCTCGCTCACTGCCGTCTATCCGCCGCATGTGGCGGACGATGACGCGCTCTGGTCCGGCATTGTCGCTGCCATCGCCGCGCATGACGGGTTTCTGCATGACTATCTCGACAGCCCGCCGCAAACCAACGAAGTCTCGCGCTCCGGCAGCATCCTCGGCGGTGTGCTCCATGTCGCGGCAGCGACGGGTCTTCCGATTGATCTGTATGAAATCGGGTCAAGCGCGGGCCTCAACCTCAGCTTCGATCGCTATGACTATGATTTGGGTATCGTCCGTTGGGGTAACGATGCCGAAGGCGTCCGCATCGTTCAGGATTGGCAGGGTCCCTTGCCGCCGCTCGACGCACCGCTCGTCATCCGTCATCGGCGCGGTTGCGATCAGAACCCGCTTGACGCGTCACAAGATGCGACACGCACGCGGCTCATGTCTTATGTCTGGCCCGATCAATCCGCCCGCATCGCCCGTCTCGAAGCGGCCATCGCCAGCACCGCGCGTTCAGGTGTGTCTGTCGAAAAAGCCGACGCCGCTGATTGGGTCGAACAGAATTTCGTGGCACCCGAAGAAGGCGTCGTCAAATTGCTGTTTCATTCCATCGTCTGGGGTTACATGCCAGACGCCGTGCAGCAACGTATCGAAACAGCGATGAAGAAGATCGCGCGTTTGGCAACACCCGCCGCGCCCGTCGCCTGGCTCCGTATCGAACCCGATGGAAACAATCCTTATGCCGCCGTCACTTTGACGATCCATCCGTCAGGTGAAACAAGCGTCATCGGCCATGCCGATTTTCACGGCCGCTTCACGCACTGGCTCTAGCGTTCATTATAGTCCGTTCGCGCCGGACATTCCGGCAAACCGCCGAATGCGGCACGCACCAATTCCACGGCAGGCAGACCCAGCAATTCGGGACGCCATTCGGCGCTCCGCACCACCTTGCCTGCGAGTTGCTCATAGGTGCGCGGTCCCGTGAAGGATATGCAGTCGCGGTCGGGGTTCGGCAACGCCGCCACAGGGTCCGCCGTCTCGTCGCCTGCCGTATACTTAATGGAAGAAAAATATCCGGCGATGAACTGGCGGCAGTAAAGTCCCTGTCTCGGCGTCGGTCCTTGCGGGTTCAGGCCGAATTCGCTCAAAACCTTGCACGCTTCATAAAGGTCTTTTCCTGTAGAAATACGTACGCCTGCGGCCATTGTCGCCGACGAAATAAAAATCGTCAGTGCAAGGGCTATCGGCGTGATTGAATGGAACCATATGGTCCGGTTAGTCTTTGGACAAAATGTCTTTTTTGAATTGGTCATTGCGTCGTCTCCCCAAGACACTAACAATGGACCACGACGGGAAGGAACGGAACGCCCTTTGGCGTCCCGTGGACGGAAACTGAAATGAAGTCGCGACTGCTTCTTTACGGTGTCGATCATTACGCCGGCGGGTTGATCTCCCGCCGCGCTGCTGAAAAGGGCTTTGCCCATATCGCCGCTGGTCCTGACATTGCCCGTGTCGCAACTCTCGCCAACGAGCTCTCGCGCAACACCCCGAACCTCGTCGAGCCGCGAATCTTCGGATTGGGGGATAAAGCACGACTTGCGGGACAACTTGATGACGTGGCCGTCGTCGTCAACTGTTGTCCACAGATTTCTGAGGTCGCTCCGGCCCTCATCGAGGCTTGCCTTGGAACACACACGAACTACCTCGATTTGAGCTCGAATACACTCGAAATTCGACATGTTTTCGAGTTGGATTCCGAGGGTCGAGCGGCCGGAATTTCACTTGTCGCCGGTGTCTCATTTGGTGTTAGCGCCGTCGAAGCCATGGTCTCACGCCTCGCCACCATTTGCCCCGCCGCGACCCATCTGAGCATCGCCGTTTCGCGCTCTCCCTACACGCGCGCGGAAGCACAACACCTCGTCGCCGCCTGTCGTACGCCGGGTCATGTGTTGAAAAATGGCGCGATGGTCGAAGCGCATGCCGGTGATCGCGCCATCAATATCGATTTCGGAAACGGACCCATGATCGCGCATCTCGCGCCATGGCGGTCGGAAAGTTTCATCGCCGGGCGTCTCGGTCCGTTCAAAAATGTTGAGTCATATGAGGTTTTTCCGCCCGCATTGGTCCGTGCCGTGACGAAATCCGGCTGGCGTCGCTGGATGTTCCGTCGCGGCATGCGGTTGGCGGCTATGGAGCGAAAAATAGCAGGTCGCCTTGAAGGTCCGACCGCGCGTCAATTGGCAAAAACTCCTTGTGTTATATGGGGTGAAGCGCGTGACGCCGAAGGCCGCATCTCCCGCGCACGGCTGGAAACGCCTGCGGCACCCATCTACACGGCCGCCGCCACGCTCGCACTGGCACGCGCCCTGATGGATGGAAAAATAGCCCCCGGCGCGCATTTCCCGTCGCAAGTCGCTGGTGCCGCCCTCATCGAAAATATCGAAGGCGTGCATTGGCGCGAGCTACCCGATATGTCGGAAGTCAATCAGTCACACAGCATGCAGACATTTCCCGCAGCCAATTGACGCGTGTTATTTCGCGCCGCTGTTGAGTCCCAACCACCGATCTTTCAGCCGCATCATGCAATCTGTTTGCGTCGATTGGCTCGTCATCATGCGCGCCATCGCATAGGCAGGTTCAGGCGTTTCGCCCGGCTCCGCGCCCATCGCCTTGGCGATCTGACCATAGCTTTCATCGGCAATGTCCTGTGCCAGCATCCGGCAAGGATCCATCGTGCCATAGCGCACAATAGGCGCGGCAATCGCCACGACAACAATCAGAGCAACAAGACCAATGATGAGGCGCATGTTTTTGATTTCCGTTTGTGAAGGGCGAAGACGTCAGTATCCGCTCGGTCCGTTGCGTCGGCCTTGTGCATCGGCGGGGTAGGCGCTCGAATTGCCACCCGATGAAGGACGGCAGGCGTTGAAACCTTTCTTCCATCCCGCGCGATAGGCTTTGCTTTTGCTCCAACCTTCGGGATCGCGGATCACGGTCGATCTGTCCGCAGGATTAAAGCCCGTTCCCGTGCCGCAGCCGTCGGTATATCCCAACCCGTAAAGCGGATCATCGGCATATTCGCTTTTCCCAAACGGCGTCGAGCAGCCGCTGAGCGCAACGAGCGAAACGAGTAAAACTGCAGCAATCAAGCGGTTTATCAGGCGCAGGGGCATCACATCGTCCTCACGATCTACAAATTTTCCCAAGCATAGGGAGCGGCGTCGATCCGCGCCAGCCCGAAGGTTTACGAGGTTTTAACGTCACCGATGCTCTTATAGCAGTAGCTGACGTTGCGACGATTTCGGACCAGAATTATGGCGATGACGAATATGCAGGCGAGTGGAGGAACAAACGGCGCAATCGTGCCGGACGTTGCTGCGCGCGAACTGCTGTTGCGCCGGATGTCTGATCTTGCGGTCATGCCGCCCGGACGCCTCACCGCGCAAGAGAGGGGCCTCATCGACAGTGTCGTGGCGACAGCTATCACACGCCTTGACGTGCAGACACGTCGTCGTCTGGCCGACCGCGTCGCGCAACTGCCGGAAGGACCCGGCGAATTGACATTGACCCTCGCACGCGATGAATACGCGGTCGCCGAACCCGTCCTGCGTGGCAGCTCTGGATTACAAGCGAGCGATCTCGTGCAGATCATTCGTGAATCTGATCACGACAAGCATCACGCCATTGCCCAGCGCAAGAATATTCCCGGCGCTGTCGTTGATGCTTTGATCGAATATGCCGATTGCGATGCGCTGGTCAGTATGCTCAACAATCCAGCCTCGGAAATTTCAAACCGATCACTCGAAATTCTCGTCCGCCGCAGCGCCAGCGAGCCAGCGCTGCAGGATCCTTTGCTCACGCGCACTGAATTGAGCATGCGTATGGCGCAAGTGATGTTCTGGTGGGTCGGCCCTGAGGCGAGACTCGAAATTCTGACGCGCTATTCCGTTGAGCGACGTCAACTTTACGCGGCTTTGGACGAAGTGCTTGAAAGCGGATTGGCTGCCTCGGGTACCGACGATGGTTTGAAAGCGGCACTATCGCTGGTGTGCACACCTGTTCCGGCAACACGTCAACAGATTGCGCGCCTCGTCGATTTTGCAACGCGCCATCAGCGCGACGAGTTCATCGCCGACATGTCGTTCACAGGGCGTGTGCGTCCCGAAACGGCTTTTCGTATTTTCTCGGATCTTGGTGGCGAGCCGCTGGCAGTCTTCGGCAAGGCAATCGGCATGTCGCGAACCGACTTTGGCGACTTGCTGACAGCATTTGCGAGCCTGCGCGGCATTGACCCGGATGGTGACGCAGGATTCAAGCGTATCAGAATGGTCTTCGACATGATTTCGAATGACCGTGCCGACTTCGCCTTGCATTCCTGGGATTGGGCAATTTCAGCAGAAGCGCAATTACCGATCGAAGAATGATCTACTCGGCAGCGCTCACTGTTTGTGTTGCGGTCGCGACTTCCGATCTACTGCGCACAACCTGCTCTGACGACGGCATGAAGCCGGGCTGTGTCACAATCGCTTCCAGTGCTTTGCGGGCCCGTGCCGCTGTCGCAATAATATCGCTCTCAGCGTGATCGACGAGATCAAGCACATCACGTACACCTTTCAGCACATCATCAAGCCACGGCTCGCCGTCGCCTTCGATAACATTGCTGTTGGCCTTCAGCGACACCGCATCACCGGCTAGCGTCGTCACCGCGCGGCGCACAGCCGCCGTGTTGAAATCCGTAGGGCCGGTCACGAGATTGACGAGCGTGCGTACCTGCGCGCGCACGCCTTCAACAAGTGCGCGACGCTCGCGCACCTTGCGGCCGTCGTCGTCCACCGGTGGCGCCAGATCATCAAGCGATACATTCAAAACTTGAGCAATGGCGGCCATTGTGCGGAAGGTGCCGTCCTTCTTGCCGGTTTCAATCTCTGAAAGATAGGCCGGGCTAATGCCAGCCGCGCGGGCAAGTGCGACAGCTTTGAGGCCGCGGCTCTCACGCCAGACACGCACGGGATTGACACCATCGGCAATGCGATGGGCCACAGTTGCCGGCACACCGTCCTTGCCACCCAACCGGTCAACCATTTTTCCGTCAATCGTCGCGCGCACGCCGATAAGCTTGCGTGCGGCCGCGACGGTCTGCATCAGCAGTTCATATTCGTCTGCCGGGAGCACAACAAACTGCGCCTCGCCGTCGGCACCCAATATAGTTTGAGTGTCTTTGCCGTCTGCATTTTGTCCGGTGCCGGATGCGCTCACGCGACTGGTTCTCCATTGGGCGATGCCGTATCGACAATCGAAGCATAGGGATAGCTGAAAGTCCAATAAACCTCAGTGAGATTTTTGGAAACTCAAAAAAACTTTAATGAACAGCTGTGGTATCAGCTTCGCCAGCGCAGCGTAGCGGGCTTGACCGGATTTTCAAATGGTCGTCCTTGTTCGACGGAAGCCGACCATTCATGCTTAAGCCGCTGATACCATTTGGCTTGCACGTCCGCATCATTGATAAGCATGAGACGCGGATCAAATTTCAAGCCGCGTTGTTGCAGATTGACCATGTCGCGGTCCTGCCCGAGAAAGCGGCGCAAAAAATGCCGCGCCACAGGCTTGAACACCGTCAGAAATGGCATTGTCCAATAAAAGGACTGAGTGATCTCGGTGGTCTTTTCGTCAATCGGCGTCACACATGTCAGCCCGACCAGCCTGTGGCGTCCGACTGTAATGCGTTCAATGCGGATGCCGGGTAGGCGGAAGGCAATTTCCGTTGTCGGCTTGCCGCCCAATATCTTGTAGGCGAGTGAATTGCTCGATGGTTGGTGTTCGACCATCGCGAAGCCAAGCTCGCTCGGCGCAAAAGCTTTGGACTTTTCGTGGATCGACGCTGCCGACCGCCACCACCATGCGCGGTGTACAAAGGGACCATGCGCGGGGTCCATCAGGCCAATGACGGCATGATCGACGTGGCAGGAAAAATTCATCGCCTCGCGGATATCGGGCGCGCGGTCCTCAAAGCCCGGCATCATCGGCGGCTCATGATCGGGTGTCACTTCGGCGCGCTTTTCGTCGGCCATGTACACCCAAATGTTGCCCTGTACTTCACGTACCGGATAAGCGCGCACGCGGATGCGTTCGACTTCGACATCCTGTCCGCTCACAAGCGACGGAATATGCGCGCATGCACCATCGGTGCGAAACCGCCAACCGTGGTAAGGGCATTCAACGAGAGGCACGCCGCAATCGCTTGCTTTGCCTTCAAGTATCCGTCCGGCCGACAGCGGCACACCGCGATGCGGACAAATATCGCGCAACGCGAAGGCTTCGCCTGCCGCCGTGCGCCCGAATACCAATGGCTCGCCAAGCAAAACCTTATGGACGAGTTTTCCCGCCTTGAGGCCTTCGCCTGCTAACGCAAAATACCAAATGTCTCTCAAATACATTGCGGCCCGCTTGGTCGTTGCTGTCCGGTCAGTGTCACACAGACCATATACGTGATTTGTATAGTTCATGCCGCTGTGAATTTTGTCGCTGTTCCCCGTTGCAAGCGCAATAAGGCGTTTTCGCCGCGGCTTTCCTATATGAAACGGATTTCACCGCGACAAATATGTATTTAGCCTCCAATATGCACGCGAATATTAGAGCCTGCTGATTCTCTTCACGAAGTTAGTTTGACTTCTATTGAAGGGTGCGAGGTGAATTGATATAACCCTGCGGTGCTTCACTTTAGTTTAATGAGTATTCTACGACGGGACCGGTCTCCGGCTGCGGTTTTTTAGTTGGGCAGTGACGGTGCATGGCGTTGTAGGAAAGGGCGAAATGAGTGCGAAGTCCGAACTGATTGATCTGACAACGGAAATAGTGTCGGCCTATATAGGTCACAATACCGTCCCTGCAAACGACCTCGCCGGGTTGATCTATCAGGTTTACGACGCTTTGCAGAATGTCTCCAACGGTTCGGCAAAGCAGCCGGCTGAAAAATCCGAACCGGCTGTTTCCGTGCGAAAGTCGATCACGCCGGATTATCTGATCTGTCTTGAGGATGGCAAGAAATTCAAGTCTTTGAAGCGCCATCTGCGGACGCATTACGATCTGGGGCCGGACGAATACCGCGAGAAATGGGGCCTGCCGCGTGACTATCCGATGGTCGCGCCGAATTACGCACAAGCCCGCTCCAAGCTCGCCAAGAAGATGGGTCTCGGTCAGAGCGGTCGTAGCCGCAGCCCAAATAAGTAGGCTATCCGTCACACTTGCATTGCAGCCCCGCTCGACTCATCATCGTGGCAGTGATTCGCAATGTCTCAGGCATGAGGCGGAGCTGAAGGAGACGTGCCCTGACACCGCAAGATCAGGCTATCCGAGCCCAGCTTATTATTCCGGAACAACTCGCCCTTTATGATTATTGGCGTGGCAAATGTTCTGTGAGCCGTTTTCCTTCACGCAGCGACATTCAACCTGTTGAGCTAAAGGCGACCCTGCCGTCGTTGAGTTTGTTCGATGTGATAGGGCCGGAAACGCTGCAATTGCGGGTCCGCCTCGCGGGAACTCGGTTGCGTGACTACATGGGCGTTGAGACGACAGGTCGGTGCGTGGCCGATTTTGATCTCGGCGATCAGCGCGACTATTGGCAGGCGGCCTATCAGGAAGTGCTGGAAGGCGCGAGACCGGCGCAGGGCGTGGTGCCGATGACGCCATGGAAGCAACCCCATGTTTTCCAGTTCTGGTTGCGATTGCCACTGATGGATGCCGATGGAAAAATCAGCATGGTCCTCGGCCATGACGCTTTCCTCCAATCCGAAAAAGCCCATGCTTTGGCGGGGCGCGCCAATCTGCGTATTGCCTGAACGCCTGCTTCAGCAGACTTGAAAAAGCCGCACTCATCAGATGACAATGAGCCGGGTACTGTGATGCGCAGGCGCGTTCTGGCGTCTTGGGGAGCGGAGTGAATATGTTTGACCGGATGACAAAGGTTTGCAGCATTGCGTTGCCGCTGTTGGTGCTGCCAATGGCTGCACATGCCGCGTCGGCGTCGCTTGAAGCAGGCGAGCATGTGATCCAACTGGGTGAAGCCGCTGAATTCGCAGTTCATTCCGCCCAAGATACGTCAACAGATCTGCATGCTTGGTGCGAAGTCACTGCCAGCGGTCGAGCCAGCCTGACCTTTGACGGCGAACACTACATTCCCTTGTCCGAACCGGCAGTCGGCGACATCGTTTCACTGGCACCGGGCGAAACGCGTCGTTTCGATCTCACAGGGGCGGTCGAGGCGAACAAGGGCAACGCCTATATCGCTTTTGCATTCACGGACGTGCCCACCGCTATGTGCTTTCCCGGTCAGAAATGCGATGGCGCTGCCGCAGGGGCGCAAAATGTGAAGGTTGCTTGTGGGAACTCATGACTAAGAGTCTGACTCATAAAGATGCCTTGAAGATCAAAGCCTTGCGAGTCTGCGCGTGAGGATGCGGATGTGAGCGATGAAGAGCCAGGCGAGAGCACTTTCGATGGTGCGCTCCCAATCTTTGGCGAGGCGGCGTGATCGT
>JAUSLL010000114.1 GCA_030649335.1 Parvibaculum sp.
CGCCCTCTTCGACGAACATATCGGTCGAGCGCCCGGAGGTATTGGTGGGCGACACCGTCGCGTTGGTCCAGCCTGAACAGGTAGGTGCACCGGGCTGCGCCACGTCAATGCAATACATCGTACCAAGCGCATACATCAGAAGATGCGACGGATTGAACGGATCGGCCCGCACCCCCGCTACATAGGGATCAATAAAAATACCGAGGTAACTGCCCAGAGGGTTCGTCCCCGTTGATAAAGTCGGCGCACCGGGCAGCGGAAGAAACGGACACGGCATGTCGAGTTCCGCGTCCCAGCACGCCACACCGAACTCAATCGACTGGTTCGTCGAGGTCAGCGGCACGTTGGGATAGCGCCCGCTCGCGTAGTAAAGCTTCTTGTCATAAACGGCGACACGCGGCAGATCTGATGTGGCACGCAATTCCGGTAGATTGCTCGATTGTTTTGGATAACTGGGGCTGCACTTCTGCAACGAACTGCCGTACCAGCACATGATCTTCGGAATGCCGCCCGATGGCTGATGGTGATTGACTGCGAAAACTTTCACACCCGTTGATGTGACGACCGGCACAGGTTCATACCCGTCGCCGCCGCCGCCTGCCGCACCAACTGATCCTGAGATGGACGGAATGGGCATCACGAATGAAGGCGGCGCGATGAACGGCGCGGAGTAGACCTCGTGGTTCGCGAGATATTCCGGCGTCGAAATTGACCACCCTGGCGCGACGATGGAATTGGGCACATAGGTTTGCGCCGCGCTCAACGTGTCGTTGATCGTCACCGGACCTGAGGTGCCGCCGGTCGGACGCAAATAATAAAGAACATACTGAATGACCTGACCGACCGAGACGGGGCCTGTGAGCGGCGCACCGTTCGTGTCATAGGCCTCCTTGTAGAATTGTTCGCTGCCCTGCCTGCCGCCGCCCTGACCTTCGATTTGACCGAGAAGCTGCGGCGCGCCGAAATAGACCGCAGCCCCGACACCCGCCACAAGCGCCGTCGCAAGAGTGAAGCCCTTTACCGTAGCGAAAAATGAAGACGATTCGCTCATAGCGGACCTCCGTCATCATCGATCTGTTCGCATATGCCGTTCGGCACCTGAATGGTCAGCGTCTGGCGACAGCAGTCATAAGGCTCGCCTGTTGCCTTGGCACCGGCATTGTAACCGCAGACATCAATAGTGACCGTCTGTCCGGGCGTCGTTCCGCTGAGCGTCACAACGCCGGGTGGCGGCACCACCGTGATATTCGGTCCGTTGCTGACGCTCACGCCTGTTGTTGTCGATTGCGCGGTCATCGTATCAAGACCGATACCGGCATAGTCGGTTGTGAAGAGCTTATAGACCCAGCCGCCCTCCTCCGGATCGCAAACGGCCTCGCCTTCGACCTTCATGCATTGCTCAGGCTCGTCTGTCGGGCAATCGACGCCGATGATGCAATCGGTGTCCACCTCAACGCAATCGGGCCCGATGCAGTCGTCTTCAACTGAAACACAATCAAGACCGACACATGGTGGCACAACCGGCACGCATCCAACGCCGACACATGGCGGGCCGACCGGCGGCGGCGGTAGGATCACAATCGGTTTTTCACGATTGAGCGTCGTCACCCCCCCGCCCGTGCCGGCAACGCAAGAGGCCACTTTGCAATCCAGACGATAGACTGCGACATCACCCACGCGACCACTCTCGTCCGTGCTCTGCATCGAGTCTGCGTAATTCACAAAATAGCTGATGAGCGGCGGCGCGTTGAAACCTCGCGCAGGGCCTGAGGGACTGATCTGCAATCCGTTGAGCATCAGCGGCCCTTCAGGCTCGAACCCCTCTTCAACTTTCCGGAAGTCGCGCAGATTATCGCCCGTCAGATAGATCGCGTCTTCGCAATCCTCAAACACCAACTCGCCGTCGCTGTTATAGCCGTAACCCAAAGCAACGCCGCCCGCACTTGTCTGATTGCCTGACTGAAAGCCAACCGAAAGCCGCTCCGGTGCCTGATACCAAGCGCTCGGCGTTGCAGGATCATTCGGTGTTTCGGGCCAATAGCGATAGACATGCGCAACGCCTGCGCTCGTCAATGGCTTATAGGCATAGTCCATGCCGATGACAGCACGTTGCGCGAGTACCATCTGTCCGTCTTTGGTGAACTCAATGTCCGACACCGGCGCATCGGCGCTGCCCTCCGGTAAGGTGATTTCCAACCGTATATCGCTGGTGAAGTCACCCCGCTTGTTCAACGCGACCGACCAGATCTGGCCTGTGTCGGTTGCGGCCTTGCCGTGCTCGTCTTTGGCTGAAACCTGACCCAACGCGACCGAATAGTAAAGCCGCCCGTCACGGACCGCGAGGCCCCAGACGCGGCGTTCAGCTGGTGTGAAGCCCCAACTGGCTGGCACTTCGGTGTCGAATTCAGCGTCAGTAATACCTGTCCGCGCGCGATGATCGTGCGCGATGCGGCTCAACCCCTGCACCGGTCGCCCCTTCACACCGTGATCAAACGTACCGAGATCTTTACCGCCAAGCGACAGGCGATGGATCATACCGGTCGACAGATCCGAAACAAAAAGCTGGCGATGCACGTTGTCAAACGCGAGCGTACCGAGCGAGGCGGGACCAGTCGGTCGCCCGTCAAGTTCAATGTCGGCAAAGCGCGCGATCTGTCCGCTCTTACCGTCCACTTTCCAGATGCTGCCAGATCCACCGCTCGACCCCATCTGGCCCGGTGCCCAAACCGCTTCAGAGCTGCCGCGTGTCGTACGCTCGGGATTAAAATCCTTGTCAGCATCCGGCGTTGCGATGCTGAGACCAAAGACCGAGGTGGCGGCAACATAGACATTGGGAAAAGCGCGATCGTCGATCGCTATGCCGAAAACTTGCCCGACAGCGCGCGCCGGAATTTCATGGCGGTGCGGCGGGGCCCAGTAACTCCCGTTCCAGACAAAGCCCGGATGACGCGGATCGAAAACCCGAACCGACGGCCCGTTGGTGTCTATAAAGGTCTGATCGACCGGCGCTTTTCCGCCCGTAAGCAGGTTAGAATCGACCGGCCCGATCGTTCCCGAAAAGCCCGTCACGACCACATCGCCGAGCGACAGGGTCGGAACACCGGCAAAGGGATGCAGTGTGTGCTCTCTTTCCTGCGTTGAGCAAAAGCTGAGCAGCCAAAGCAACAAAAGGACAAAAAGGGCAAAGAGGACCGCCCAGACCAAACGCCTCTTGCGCCGCTTCGATTGCTCCGCGCCGTCCGTCATTGTCCCTGCCCGGCGTTACCGACCCCAGAAAGACGATTCTAGCCACAAGCCGGACAAAAGCGCTGCTTCCCCAGATGGTCCGTTCGGACTAGGCTTCCTCCGTTCACCTCTTTTGCGGGGGCGGCCTCGAAGATGCTCAATCAATCTGATCACGATACGCTCGTTACCAGTTTCTATGCGTCGGCCATGAACGAAAAGCCCTGGGCGGAAACGCTTCATGAGCTTGCTGAAAAGTTTGCGACGAGCGCCTCGCTCATTCAGGTGCAAAGCCCTGACCAGCAAATTCTCTCCCATGACAATCACGGGTATTCAAGGGAGTTTTCCGAAAGCTTTTTTACGAGCGACGCTTTCGCCAATGACCCCCGCGTTCCATATTTTCGCGCGGTGACGCCGGGGTCAATCTATTACGACCACATGCTCTATGATGTTGACGAGATGAACGCCAACCGCTGGGTGCGCGCTTCCTGCGACATCCTCGGCGTCAAATATCAGCTCGGCGCTGTTATCGCACTGCCTGACAATTCCGTGATGGGCCTTGCAGTATTGAGCACGCCGCAGGAAGGCCACGCGACACGCGAAGCCATAGATGCCTTCGGGCGTCTCGCACCGCATGTCGAGCAGGCGATAACCTTCGGGCATATACTCGAATTTCAATCAGCCACGCGTTCGGCGCTCCTCGACGCGCTGTCCTACCGCTCCGACGGCATCATCCTGATTTCCCGTTCCGGTGCGCCGACCTTCATGAATGTCACCGCAAGCGACATATTAAAGAGCCGCGACGGACTGACATTCGCCGACGGACGCGTTCACGCCACCCGCCCACCGGAAAACCGCAAGTTACAATCTCTCATCGAGGCCGCGATCGCCTCATCGAAATCGCCCGCCGATTGCGCGGGCGGACAAACACTCGTCTCGCGCCCGTCGGGTCGCAGGCCTTATGTGCTGCGTGTCGTATCCGCGCCCAAAACCGAACGTTTTCTGGCCGGACAAAGCATCGCCTGCGTGATCCATATTCAGGACCTTGACCGCGTGTTGACGCCTTCCAAAAACACGCTCATGCAGGTCTTCGGATTGACCGAACGTGAATGCGATTTGGCTATAGAACTGGTGCGCTGCGCATCACTTGAACGCGCCGCACTCGCGGCGGGCATGGCCTTCAACACCGCCCGCAATCACCTGCAAAATACTTTCCGAAAAACCAACACATCAACGCAAAGCGAACTGGTGCAACTTCTCGGACGTCTGACCTGAAGCCAGACAAGCAAAAGGCGGGACCGCAAATTCGCGCGCCCCGCCCCATGCATGAAATCAGTTCACTCAGCTATAGACGAATTCCGCACCATCAAGATCAATGGCAGGAATTTCATCACGCTCGGACCAATAGTCTTGATTGTGCATCCATTCCGCTTTGTCGCCGCGCTTGGGCAACAGATGCATGGAACGCGTAAGATAACCCGGATTGAAATTATCAGAATCAATCCAATCAAGCAAAGGCATATTGCTGTCCTGCGGACGCAATTCGGTACGCACTTGCTTCACGCCTTTTTCGTCCATCTTCTTCAACAGACGTGCAACGAAATCGCCAAGGATATCGACACGCAATGTCCAGCTCGCACGGAAATATCCAAAGACCCAGATGAGGTTCGGCACGCCGGTAAACATCATGCCGCGATAGTTGACCGTATCGGGCCATGAGACAGGCTTGCCATCAACCGAGAATTTGATATCGCCCATCACGCAAAGATCAAAGCCTGTTGCTGTCACAATGATATCGGCCTTGAGCACTTCACCCGATTTAAGCTTGATGCCATCTTCGACGTAAGTGTCGATTTCATCGGTGACGACCGAGGCCTTACCCGCCGCGATGCCTTGAAAAATATCGCCGTCCGGCACGAAGGCGATACGCTGCCGCCACGGACGATAGTTTGGTGTGAAATGCTTCGCCGTGATGTCTTCGCCGACAAATGCCTTCACGCCTTCCAGAAGTTCCGCCGTCAGCACATCGGGCTCTTCAAAAGAACGGCGTGTCAGCTCACCAGCATCAAATAGGATTCTCTTGCGCACGATCTGATGCACAAGCATCGGATCAAGATCGAGCGGCGCAAGCAAATTGGCGAGTTCGTTCTGATTGAGACCCGGAATGAAATAGGTCGGCGAACGCTGCAACAGGTTCACATGCTCAACCTCATCAGCGATGTTCGGCACAAGGGTTGCAGCTGTAGCTCCCGAGCCGATCACGACAACGCGCTTACCCTTGTAATCAAGACCATCGGGCCAATGCTGCGGATGGACGATCGTACCTTTGAATTTGTCCATGCCCTTCCACTTGGGCGTATAGCCTTTGTCGTGGTTGTAATAGCCTGAACCCATGAACATGAAATTCGTGGTGAAAGTTACAGTGGCATTCGTCGCAAGATTTGTCGCGGTGATCGTCCAGAGATCGGTCTCGCTCGACCAGCTCGCATTCTCAATGCGGTGCTGATAACGGATGTGCTTCTTCAGATCGTTCTCGTCGATCACTTCATTCATATAGTTTTTGATTTCAGCCGCGGACGCAATCGGTGCGCCGACCCATGGCTTGAAACGATAACCGAATGTGTAGAGATCGCTGTCGGAGCGGATGCCTGGATATTTATGCGTGTGCCACGTGCCGCCGAATGTTTCGAACTTGTCGAGCACCACGAATGTTTTATCCGGGTTCTGTGTTTTCAAATGATAAGCCGCGCCGATGCCGGAAATGCCTGCACCGACGACGAGAACATCGAAATGTTCGACCTTGTTTGCTGATGCGGAAGGTTTCCGCTCGAGTGTATCCGTCCCTGACATGATTAACCTTTTTGGTTTCAATTTGTCAGCATTGTTGCGCTTCACAACCGGCAGCGCAAGCAAAGCGGGTCTGCGAAATTTAATCGCACCCTAATTTGCGATCACATGCGGCGGACGAGAAACGACGGCGCAAATTTGATGATGAGCATGATCAATTGCCAGAAGCGCGGCGCGTAGAGAACGCCGCTTTTGCCGGAACGGATGGCGGAAAATATGAGTGTTCCGACGTCCGAAGCCGATGCCCAAAGCGCCCCTTTTTTGAAGGCGGCTGTCATTTTCGTGTCCACAAAGCCCGGTTTTACAACGAGAACCTTGATGCCGAGCGGCGCCAATTCCAGCGCCATGCCTTCGCCAAGTGTCGATAAAAGCGACTTGGCGGAGCCGTAGATATAGTTGGAAGGGCGGCCGCGATCACCGGCAACCGAGGATAAAATGACAAGCGTTCCGCGGCCCTGCGCCATCATGATGAGCCTCAACTCACTCATCAAAGCGACTTGAGACGACACGTTTTCCTGTAGGAATTCGAGTGTATTTCGAGCATTCCATGTCGAGGTCTGTTGAGCCGGTAAAGTGCCATGCGCGATGAGCGCAACATCGATACCCCCCAGTGAGGATAGTGCCTCCTGACAAAGTGTAGGTAGCGTGTCGAGCAGCGACAAATCCCCGCTACGTGTTTCTACGGAAGCCGCACCACGCACTTTAAGGTCGGCAGCGATATCCCCCAGTGCCTGAGCATTGCGCCCGACCAGAAAAAAGCTTGCCCCCGTTTTGGCAAACTCCCGCGCGGTCGCCTCAGCAATCCCCGATGTCGCGCCAAAAATGACAATACGCTGCATAATTATTTTCCTATGACGCGACGCTCGAAATTCGAGCTGAAACGCGGATCGATAAATTTCCGGAACTCTTCCAAACGGGGGTAGGCGTGCAAAAACGCGCCCGCACTCATACGCGCATCCTTGGCGGCGTAAATCCGCCCGCCCGCCTCCGACACAATCGCATCAAGCCGGTCGAGGAGTGCAAAGGTTGACGCCCCGCGAATGGGAAAATCAAGCGCCAGTGTCGCGCCTTCCATCGGGAAAGACAAAAGCCCCGGCGAGACACGCGGCCCGAAGGTTTTGAAGACAACGAGGAACGACCCCTGCCCTGACTTAGCAATCTCTGCAAAGAGCGCGCGTGACACGGCGCGCTCGTCGGCGCGAGGCACGACGCATTGATATTGCAACAGACCCTTGGGCCCATAGATGCGGTTCCAATGCGAGATGGCATCAAGCGGATAGTGAAACGAATTGTAGTGCCAGAGCTTGTCCACCTGCTCTGCCTGCTGACGATTATAGTAAGCCCAGTTGAACGGCCGCAGCGTCAGTTGATTGACGAGCGACAGAGGCGGCATGATCGGCACGGCGAGCGGCAGACCGGCGCGGGGCTTTACGCCTGATGCGACCACATCATCTGCCGAAGCAATATTGGCCCGCATGAAAATGCCGCGCCCGATCGACGCGCCCGTCCCCAGACAATCAATCCATGAAACGGTATAGGCATAGTCCGGCACCGACGCCTCGCTCAACGCGAAGAACTCATCGAGATTGCCGAATTTGATCGACTGGCCCTTGAGAAAAGCAGACGGCGCGGGCGCAAGACGAATGGTGGCCTGCGTGATGAGACCAGTGAGGCCCAAGCCGCCGATGGTGGCGGCAAAGAGGCCCGCATTCTCGGACGGCGAGCAAGGACGACGCTGACCGTCCGACGTCAGCAATTCAAACGACACGACATGCGCGCCAAGCGTGCCTGCGCTGTGATGGTTTTTGCCATGCACATCATTGGCGATGGCACCGCCGAGGCTCACGAATTTCGTGCCGGGAGTGACAGGCAGGAACCAACCGCGCGGCAGGGCAAGATCAATGATGGCAGCAAGGGTGACCCCACCTTCGCAGGTGAGCACGCCTGTTGTGTCATCAAAGGCGATGAAATGATCGAGCGCCGAAGTGCCAAGAAGAACGCCTCCGGTGTTGAGACAACTATCACCATAGCTGCGACCTTGCCCGTAGGGCAGATGGCTCACGCCATCGCGCAACGGGAGCGGCGCGTGGCGGGTGCGCAGCAGTTGAAGCTCCTGAGGTTCGGCAGGGTAATTGCCCCAGCTTGCGCGCGGCAGGTTCGGTGACACGGCCATGCTCAGAGCGCCGCGAATTCGAGAACGAGAATAGCGATCAGCCCGACGATGCGGCTCGGCGCGTCCTTCATGGCAAAGACGATGGGATCGTCATGCATTTCACCACGATGGGTGATGAGCCAAACGCGGCTGATCCAGAAGAGAACGAGCGGCGCGAAGAGCCACAACAACTGGTGGTGCAGATAGAGCGTCCGGCTTTCCGGCGCACTGACATAAAGCGCAAGCACCACGACACTCGCATAGCCCGCCGCGACACCAAGCACTTCGAGAATGGCGAGATCATCAATCTGATAACCGCGCCCTGCCACATCACGAATGCCGCGCTCGCGCACCGAATGAAGCTCGGCGACACGCTTGACGATGGCAAGGCTGAGGAAAATGAAAATCGAAAAACCTAAAAGCCACGGCGAGAGCGCGACGGCGGCTGCAACCGCGCCAGCAATGATGCGCAAAGTGTAGAGCGAGGCGAGCGCAAACACATCAACCAGCGCACGGCGCTTCAGGTCAAAGGAATAAGCAAGCGTCAGCGCATAGTAAACGCAGAGGACGGCGGCAAAGTCAGGGCTTGCATAAAGCGCCAACACAAAGCCCGACACGACAAGCACCGGCCAGACAGCAATGCCGTTGATGAGGGAAAGGTCACCCGAAGCGAAAGGACGGGCAGATTTGCGCGGGTGCTGACGGTCGGCAGCGAGGTCCAGAAGATCGTTCAGCACATAGACGCTGGAGGCGCAGATGTTGAACGCCATGAAGCCGATCGTGAGCGTCAGAAGCCTGTCGCCATCCAGGAATTCATGCGCCAGCACCAGCGGCACAAACATCAGAACATTCTTGACCCATTGATGAAGACGGAGTGCCCGTAGCCAAAGCCGGAGCGACGATACGGGCGCATCGCGGAAAGTGCGGGCAAATATAACCTGTTGGCCGAAGGCGCGCGCGCGAGTGTCGGACGACGCACAAAGATAAGCTGTTTCAGCGGCACGCCAGACAGGCAGATCGACGGCAGCGTCACCGATGTAATCGAAACGACCAAAGCGGGCGGTGAGCGCGGCGGCTTTTCTGTCGCCCGTGAGGTTTTGCGTTTCGTCGCTCGCCAGAATGTCGGAAAAGAACCCGAGATGAGCAGCGACCGCTTCGACGATGCGAATATTGGCACCGGACGCCAGCACCAGCCTGCGACCACGCCCGGCCTCGCCACGCAACCATTCGACAAGATCGCCGCGATAGGGCATGGCGGCAGCGTCGAAGCACACGCGCGATGCGATCTCGCTTTTGAACCGCGCCTTGCCGCGCAGAAGCCAGAGCGGCAGGAGAAGCAAGCAGAGAGGTTGCTGTTTGATGAGGAGCAACAGGCACTCAAGCAGCGTATCGCCACGCACAAGCGTGCCGTCAAGATCGACGCAGAGCGGCGCAGCATGCGCGGCCTCACCGAACTCCTGAATTGCCGACACAGATTGTGAGGCGACGCTTTCCAATCGCTTGCTCCCGAGCCTTGAAGGCTCTGAGTTTACGCAGGAATTTCATGCGCAAAAATGAACGAAGACGTCGAAAAGCGCACTATCAGACAAACAATATTTCACTCGCCCCAAAATGAGACAAAACAGGTATCCAACGGCCCGATTTTTGTTTAGCGGCTCCTCCGAAAACGTCCCACCAATCAGTCATTAACCCGGCAACAGTAGAATGGTCCATTGAATGATCTCGCCAAGTCGGATTGAGGTTTATGGCTGATCTGCATGCGCTACAGACGCTGAACATGGCGGCAGTACTGGTTGACGGCACTGACAATGTCGTCTTGGCCAATCGGCTTTTTGTGCAGCACGTTGGCATGCCGGACGAAATGATCGTCGGCAGATCGCTTTCCGATGTCATGGAATCCGCCCAAGTCAGAACGGAACGCCTGCCACGTGAGGTTTATCGCCTGAAACAGAACGAAGGCTTTCGCTGTTTCCGTCTCGACCGATATCAGGACCGCTCACCTCAACTCGTGATCCTTCGCGACGTGACCGAAGAGACAAGCGCGTTGGAAGATGTGCGGGCGCAATACGAATTGCGCGACAAGTTGCTGATGGATGGCAAGATCGGCACATGGCAATATGATCCTGATACGGATATTTATGTCTTCTCGCACGAACTTTCGCTCGGACATGAAGGCATTGTCGATCCCGTGCCGACCTCCCTGCTGCTCCTGCTCCAGCACCCTGACGATCAGGAGAAGGATGCGGCCATTCGCAGACGCATCACGACCGAAGGCGGGACAGCACAAGAAGAAATCCGCTATTTGGAAGCTGACGGAAGCTGGACCCATTTGCTCGTGCATTATCGCGCGGGGCAAAGAACCCCAAGCGGGCGCTATCGCATGTTCGGCATCAGCCAGGATGTGACCGCCGTTGCAAGGGCCCGCGACGGCGCAAACCGCAATTCACGACGCCTTGAATTCGCATTAAACGCGGCTCAATCCGTGGTTTTTGAATATAGATATGACAGCAAATCCTTCTCAACTTCGGGCTCGCTCTCCAATTTTCTTGGACCGGACATGCATGCCGGTGTCATTGAAGACCCCTTCTCTTTTGTCGATACCGCTGATCGGGCACGCGTGCGCGAAATGGTCATAAACGCACCTGCGCATCAGGGACCGGTCACAATCGAAATCCGGACGGCCGCTTCGCTGGGTTCCGTCTGGGTTCGGCTTTATTACGATGTGCAAAAGACCGACAGTGATGGCAAGCCGGAATTGGGTGTTGGCCTGTTGCTCAACATTGACGAACAAAAGAAGCAGGAAATTGCACTGTCAGAGGCGCAACGCGAAGCCGAGTTTGCCAACCGCACCAAGACCGAATTTCTGGCCAACATGAGCCATGAACTGAGAACGCCGCTCAATGCAGTTCTCGGGTTTTCAGAAATGATCTCGCTCTGCGTATTCGGACCGATTGGCGAGAAGTATCTTGAGTATGCACACGACATCCACGCCAGCGGGCAGCATCTGCTGAACCTCGTGAACGATGTGCTGGACCTATCAAAACTGGAAGCCGGTAAGCTTGAGCTGCACGAAAGCGAAATCAACATTGTGCATCTCGTTGATGAATGCGTGACGCTCGTCCGTTCACATGCCGATGAGGTGCAGGTGACGCTGGATATTGATGTGCCCGCAGATTTTCCGCACTTGCTGGCCGACGAACGGAGCGTCAAGCAGGTATTGCTGAACCTGCTCTCCAATGCCGTAAAATTTACGCGCGATCATGGTCAGGTGAGCGTTCTCGCCCGGATAGACCGGACCGGCGGCATATCTCTGTCTGTCAGCGACAATGGCATTGGCATGAGCCCTGCAGAAATCGAGGTCGCCTTGTCACCATTTGGTCAGGTGAACTCCCAAATTTCCCGCAAAAATCAGGGAACGGGCCTTGGCTTGCCCATCTGCAAATCATTGATGGAATTGCACGACGGCTGTCTCGAAATCGTCAGCAAGCCGGACATCGGGACAACGCTGACCGCTTGTTTTCCCGCCTCGCGCCTTGTACCGCGGGCAAGCCGCAGACTGAACGCCGGCGCGTAGTGACACCCGCCTAGCGGAACAGCATGACCGGAATCTTGCAGGCGCGGATCATCTGGGTCGTCGTGGAACCGATGATGAGATTGCGGATGCGCGAATGGCCATAAGCACCCATGACCAAAAGATCGGCGCGCCAGTTTTCGACCGTGCGGGTGATGATTTCATCAGCGAGCCCTTGCTTGTGTTCCGCCGTCACGTCATGGCCTGAGGCATAGAGCACGGCGCTTGCCGTTTCGATCTTGTCACGCGTTGCCGCATCATCATGGCCGACGCAAAGAAGGTGGCAAGCAAGACCGGCAAAGAGCGGGCTGGCGGCGATGAAGGCGACGGCCTTGAGCGCACTCGGGCCACCGTCGAAAGCAATGAGCACACGCTCGATGGGTTTGAAAGCGCGGGACGCAACAAGCACCGGACGGTGGCTCGCACGAACCACGCGCTCAAGATTTGATCCCAGATGCAATTTGGCAAAATCTGCTGCTTCGCCGCGCTTGCCGATGACGATGAGTTCCGCTTCGCCCTCAAAGGTCTGCACAGTCTCGACGATGTCATCATTGCGCAGACGCGCCATGACATCGCTGACACCGGCCTTGATGAGCGAGGCGCGCGCTTCGTCGAGCAACAGGCGGCCACGCTTATGCGCAAGCTTGGCGTTTTGCTCGTCAAGCTCGGCAAGTTCGGACAGGAGCGCGGTGCGTGCGCCAAGGCCGATGCTGCCGCTGAGATTGACCGGCGCCGACGCGATGCTGCGCCGCCCGAGAACATGAACGAGTTCGATGGCCATCGGGCCGCGCAACGCTGCCCAGGCGGCATGGTCGCAGACGCTTTGGGCATAAAGTGACCCGTCGATCAAGGCGATCAGTTTCGTCACAGCCTCTTCCTTCCTGGCCTGTCAGTGGCCCATCAGTTTTTCAAGCGCACCGGGTTCATCATGGATGGCGAGACGATCGACGATGGTCTCGCTGGCCTTGTTGAGTCCGATGATATTGACCTCAGCGCCCTCGCGGCGGAACTTCAGGACCACCGTGTCGAGCGCCGCGACACTAGAAATATCCCAGATATGCGCGTGGCTCACATCAATGGTGACTGTATCCAAGGCTTCCTTGAAATCAAACCCTGTGGCGAAATCACCAACAGAGGCAAAGAACAACTGGCCTTCGACGAGATAAGTGCGCGCTGTGCCGTCATCCGACAATGTCGAGCTGATACGGAAGATTTGCGAAATCTTCCATGTGAAGAAAATGCCCGACAGCAGCACGCCGACGAGAACGCCCATCGCGAGATTATGCGTGGCGACAACGACGATGACGGTGGAGAGCATGACGATGCTAGACGAACGCGGGTGATCGCGCAGATTGACGATGGACGACCAGCTGAACGTGCCGACGGAAACCATGATCATAATGGCGACGAGAGCGGCCATCGGAATATTGCTGACGATGTCGCCCAGCACGACGATGAGGAACAGCAGGAAGACGCCCGCACAAAATGTCGAGAGACGACCACGGCCGCCGGACTTCACGTTGATCATCGACTGACCGATCATGGCGCAACCGGCCATGCCGCCGATGAAGCCGGTGAAGAAATTGGCAACGCCCTGCCCCACGCATTCGCGGTTCTTGTTGCTGGTCGTGTCTGTGAATTCGTCAACGATGGATGCGGTCATCAGGGATTCCAGCAGACCCACGGCGGCGACGGCGGCGGAGTAAGGCAGGATGATCCAGAGTGTTTCGAGGGTGAGCGGAATTTGCGGGATGAGGAACACAGGGAGCGTCGAGGGCAATTCGCCCATATCTCCGACGGTGCGCAAATCCAGATGCAGCCAGAGCGACAGGCCCGTCAGCACCACGATGCACACGAGCGGCGACGGCACGGCTTTGGTGAGATAGGGGAAGAGATAGATGATGGCAAGGCCGCCCGCGACCATGACATAGGTGAGCGGCGGCACATTGGTGAGCTCTGGCAATTGCGCCATGAAAATGAGAATGGCCAGCGCGTTGACGAACCCCGTCATGACCGAACGCGAGACAAAGCGCATGACATAGCCCAGACGCAACAGACCCGCGATGACCTGCAGGATGCCCGCGAGCACCGTGGCGGCCAGCAGATATTGCAGCCCGTGATCCTTGACGAGCGTGACCATGAGCACGGCGGTGGCGGCGGTCGCCGCTGAAATCATGCCCGGACGGCCACCGACAATCGCCGTGATGACGGCGATGGAGAAGGACGCATAGAGGCCAATCTTGGGATCGACACCCGCGATGATGGAAAAGGCGATGGCTTCAGGAATGAGAGCCAGTGCCACGACGAGACCGGAGAGCACATCGCCGCGAATATTGCCGAACCATTCCTGACGCAGTGTGGTGAGCATGTCGGCGTTCATGGGCGGGTCTCCTGGAGGCGGGCGGGCGGAAGGCGGAGGTATAGGCGCTTCGGGACATGGGGCCAAGCCTGTCGCACCGCGCGGGGGGTGATATGCTAAGGAAGACGCCGCCCGATGCGGCAATTTGGCCCGCGTAACCGAGATGAAAGATGCCGCAATGCCTGTGCCCGCTGCCGATCTTCTGACCCTTGCCGCCGGAGCGCTGACGGCCACCGTCGCGCCGCGCACGGGTGGCTCGCTCGCAAGCTTCGCAGCGGGCGGGCAGGCGATGATGCGTGAGGCCCCTGACGCGGGCTCAACCGACCCGCTGACCATGGCGTGCTATCCGCTGCTGCCTTTCGTGGGACGCATCGCCTACGGGCATTTCAACTTTGAAGGCCGCGAGGTGCGCCTGCCCCCGCATCCGATCTCCGCGCCGCATGCGCTGCACGGGCTGGGCTGGCAACGGGCATGGGACATCGCGGAAGTGACACCTGCGCAAGTGCGCCTCACGCTTGCCCACAAGGCCGATCCGGCGGGTTGGCCATGGGGCTTTGAGGCCGAGCAAGTGTTCACACTCGACGAGACATCGCTAACGATCCGCATCGCCATCACCAATCGCGCGGGCGCGCCTATGCCTGCCGGTGTCGGCCTGCATCCGTTTTTCCCCGACCGGCTGAGCGCGCGGATGAAAGGCGAATTGCCGGTGATCTGGGAATCGGGCGCGGATGGTTTGCCGACGAACCGCGCCGAGGTGACCGCCGTGCGCAACTTCAGCAAAGGCCGCCGCATCGCACCGCTGACGCTCGATCATTGCTTCTCCGGCGGCAAAGGCCCGCTCGATATTCACTGGGAGGACAAATCCTACGGGCTGCGCATCCACGGACGCGAGGCGGGGCATACGGTCGTCTATACGCCACAGGCGGAAGAGTTCTTCTGTGTCGAGCCGGTGACGATTGTGCCCAATGCCGCAAACAGACCCGAGGGGCCTGACGTGACTGGGCTTATGACACTGGCACCGGAGGCAACACTCACCCTCACCTGCCGGTTTGAGGTGCTGGGGCTTTGAGCCTTACTGACGGTGCATTTCGATGGGTTCGAATTCGGCATCCTTCGCCGTCTTGAACGCCTCGATCTGTTTTTCCGAACCTTCACGAAGCGGCCGCGCGGTGGCCGTCTTCTCATCGGCTTGACGGAAGAAACTATAGGACAAGGTGATCGTCCGGATGGAGGCGGAATCGATATCGGTCAGCATTTCCGGATCGACATAAAAGACGACCGGCATGCGGGCGCTCTCGCCGGGCGCGAGCTTTTCTTCCGTAAAGCAGAAGCACTGTACCTTGGTGAAATAATAACCGGCGGCGTCCGGCGTCACATTATAGGTGGCGCGCGCGGTGATGGTTTCCGACGAGCGATTTGTGGCACGAAAGAACACTGTCGTCGGCAGACCCACATGGGTTTCAACGGAGCGTTCTTCCGGCACAAATTCCCAATCAAGATCGGGCGACACATTGGTGTCAAAACGCACAGAGATGGCCGGACCGACGCCGGGGCTCGTCTTCGTCGTCTCCAGCGAACGGTTGACCGCCACCGCCCCGCCATAGCCCGTGGCCTCGCAGAACAGGCGATAAAGCGTCGGTGAATAGGCAACCGCCGTCGACATGATGGAAATCATGACGAGGGACATGGCGACCGAAGGCCAGATGCCGAATTTGGAGCGTTTTGTCATGGCGCAAACCTAAGACGCCCCCCGCGCAGCGGGCAAGAGGGCACGAGAGTGGCCGATTGCCACGCCACACCCTTGCGCGCCCCCTGCGTCAAACAAAAATTCGGCCACCAAGGGCGCACAAGACTTGGGTTTCACCCGTTTATTCGTCATGCTGGACCGCAAACGCGCCGCCGCAACCTAGGCAGGCGCCAGAAAAACTCTGAGTGGGGGATGGCACGTGGGTGGACGGCAGTTGAGTGGATTTTTCCGGTATGCATCATTGGCAGGCACAGCTCTGGTGCCCTTCGCAAGTGCGGTGGCGGCGGACGCCCCCGTCCCCATGATGCAGGAGATGGTGGTGACCGCCACGGGCTATGGCGAGACACGCGCCACGCACGCGAGCAACATCACCAAAATCGGTGAAGCGGTCATCGACTTCACCAAGGCCGAACAGCCGAGCGAGATCCTCAATCGGGTCGCAGGCGTCGGCATTGAACAAGGCAGCGGCGTTGAACACCTGACCGCCATCCGCTCGCCTGTGCTGACCGGCGGCGCGGGTGCCGGCTCCTTCCTCTATCTTGAAGACGGCGTGCCGCTGCGCGCAGCAGGCTTTGGCAACGTCAACGGGTTGATGGAATCCATCACCGAAGGAGCGGGCGCCATCGAAGTTGTGCGCGGCCCCGGCAGCGCGCTCTACGGATCGAACGCCGAACACGGGCTCATCAACGTGCTGAGCCGCGCCCCTGCATTGACGCCTGAAGGCTCGCTGACCGGATCGGTCGGCCCCCACGGCGTCTATAACCTCGACGGCAGTGCCTCGACCACCATCACGGGCGACAACGGCACGACGCAGGGTATGCGCGGCACATTCGTCATCAATGAAGACGGCGGCTTTCGCGCCAGTTCCGGCTACGGCCAACAAAAGGGCCAGCTGCGCTACGACTTCAACGCGCCCGACACACGCGTGCGCGCGACACTCGCCACCGTCAATCTCAATCAGGAAACGGCCGGATTTATCACAGGCAAAGACGCCTACAAAGACCCGGCACTCTACAAAACCAACCCTGACAGCGACGCCTATCGCGACGCCTGGGCGATCCGCAGCGCCGTGCGCTTCGAACGCGACCTCGACTCTGACACGACCATCGCGCTGACGCCCTATATGCGCACCAATGCGATGAAATTTCTGATGCATTTCCTGCCCAGCAAATCGACGGAAGAAAGCGCCCACTGGTCCGGCGGCTTGCTGACGAGCTATGAAAAACGCCTGAGCGGCGGCCACAAAATCATCGTCGGCTTTGACAGCGAGTATACAGACGGCACGCTGAAAGAAGTGCAGGACGGCGCAACGATCCCGGGCTATCTGACGGGCGTGCATTATGACTATGACGTGAAATCAATCGTGCTCGCGCCCTATCTGCACACGGTCTGGCAGCTTGACCCCGCCACGCAGATCACAGCCGGACTGCGCTACGAATTTACGCGCTACGATTACACCAACAACGCCGGCCCGACCACCGGCTTGCTCTATGCGGTTGACCGCGCCGCGAGGCCCGACAACCGCGTTGACACCTATTCAAACCCGACACCGAAACTCGGACTGACACATATTTTCTCAGACGCGTTCACTGGCTTCATCAACATCGCGCGCGCTGCCCGTGCACCCCAGACGACCGACATCTACCGGTTGCAAAAGGTGACAGGCACCGCCTTCGCTATTGATCCCGGCTCGATCAATTCTGAAATTCTCGACAGTATCGAAATCGGCACGCGCGGCCAGATCGGCACGGTGGATTACGAACTTTCAACCTATGCAATGAAAAAGCGCAACTACGCCTTCCGCGACGCAAGCGGCAACACGATCACCAACGGCAAGACGCAACATCTGGGCGTCGAGCTTGAATTCGCAACACCGCTGATATGGAATTTCGACCTCGCCGCTGCCGCCACCTATGCCCGCCACACCTATGAGTTCACCAACCTGCCGGAGAAAATTTTTCCCGGCAACGAGGTGGACACCGCCCCGCGCACCATCGCCAATGTGCGTCTGGGTTATAATTTCGACGCGGATCGCGCGCGGCTCGAACTCGAATGGGTGCATATGGGTGCGTATAAAACGTCAGCGGATAATCTCCACGACTACGGCGGGCACGACCTGCTGAACCTGCGCGCCGAATATGAACTTACCAAAAACCTTTCCCTCTTCGGCCGCCTTGCCAACATCCTCGACACCCGCTACGCCGACCGCGCCGACTTCGCCTTCGGCAATGAACGCTACTTCCCCGGCGAAGACCGCGCGGTTTATGCGGGGGCGACGGTCAGGTTTTGATCCATCGATAACGGCCTCATCTACTTAGACGATGCCCCCCTTAAGCGTGATCGCGCTGCCTTGAATCCAAGCCAAATCAAGGACATCAATGCGATGACCGCAGCGACGTTGAAGGTGAAAAACTTCGCTGGTGTCAAAAGCGCCTTCAAGAACAGCAGCCCGTGTTCTCCCGTCAATGCGATCAACTGAACTGTGTTCTCGGCAACATCAAAGCCAAACACCAAAAACGCTGGGATCGCGAGCGCCACACCGAACCGCCCGGGGAACCTGAGTGCCAGCCCCGCGAAGAATGCGCCGTATGCGACCGGAAAAGCATAGTCGAGCAGCAAGGTCATCCAAAAGTGGCTGTCTTTTTGGGCCTCTGTCATCGACGAAAGGAGCGCGGTGGTGGCCTCAACTGATGCCACACGATCCAGAATTTCTCCGCCGACCAACGGCGTCCACGCCTGAAAGCCGAAAACAAGCGCGATCGCCACGAGAAAACTCAGGATGATGACCGCAGGCCGCCGAAATAGGCCGAGCATTTAGACCCCCCTCGTTATGCCTGCCAAAGACTTCAGCAAACTTGATCTGATGGGCAACCTACACGACACCGAAGGCAACCAAAAGGAAGCCGTCGTTTGAGGGTAGAGGGACAATGCCTCCAAACATCTACCCCTTGGCATTCGCGCCCGTCTGGCCCAAATTCGGGGGGCCTCCGGTATGCGGGGGACACAGAATAGCGAGCAGGACCGTGGCCAAGCAATTTCCCGCCCTTGATGACGAGAAGCGCGCCTTTATCGAGCGCCAGCACATGTTCTTCACCGGCTCCGGCGCGGGTGAGGGGCACATCAACGTGTCGCCCAAGGGGCTCGACGCGCTGCGCGTGCTCGGACCCAATACCGTGGTCTATCTCGACCGCACCGGCAGCGGCAACGAGACCGCCGCCATGATGCGCAAGGACGGGCGGCTCACCATCATGTTTTGCGCTTTTGAAGGTGCACCGATGATCCTGAGGCTCTACGGCAAGGGCCGCATCCTCAAACGCGGTGGTCAGGAATATGCCGACCTGTTGCGCGACAATTATAACGGCGAGGAACCGGCAGGTGCGCGCCATATGGTGCGGCTCGATTTCGACATCGTACAGACCTCCTGCGGCTTCGCTGTCCCTCTTTTCGATTACAAACGCGAGCGTGTCGCTTTGACACGCTGGGCAACCGCACGCGGCGAAGAAGGGCTCGACGCCTATCGCCGTCAAAAAAACATGATCAGCCTCGACGGTTACCCGACCGGCATCGTGGACGAAACGGACGCGGCAGAATAATCGCCGCCCGTCGCGCCCAAACACCCAAGAGAGGCCCATGCAATTTTTTGCCGATCTAGGCCCTGCCCTTTTTGCCGCCATCCAGCTTGCCGCCATGCTGGGCGCGGCAGGCCACGCGATGCTGACCAAAAGCGATGTGCGCTCGGCGGCGGGCTGGGTCGGCTTCATTCTGTTGGTGCCGGTGCTGGGCTGGCTCATCTATCTGCTGCTCGGCGTCAACCGCATCCAGCGCCGCGCGCGCGAATTGCGCGGACCGGCTATGCCGCTCCTGAACCCGCTGCCCAAGCAAGGCAACAATGTTCTGCCAATGGGAACGAGCGACCAGCGCCGCGAACTGGAAAGCCTCGCGCGCTTTGGACAAAAAGTGCAGGACGAGGAATTTGTGGCGGGCAACAAGGTGACCGTGCTCACCAATGGCGACGAGGCCTACCCCGCCATGATCACCGCCATCGACAAAGCAACACGCTCGGTGGCGCTCTCGACTTATATTTTCAACAATGACAAGGCGGGTCAGCTTTTCCTCGACGCTCTGTCACGGGCACAGGCGCGCGGCGTGCGACTGCGCATCCTCATCGACGGTGTCGGTTCATGGTATTCGCACCCCTCGATCATTCCTGAGTTGCGCAAGCGCAATATCAATTACGCACGCTTCCTGCATTCGTTCATGCTGTGGCAGATGCCTTATCTGAATATGCGAAACCACCAAAAAATTCTGGTGGTGGACGGCACGGAAGGCTTTACCGGAGGCATGAATATCGCGGTCGGCAATCTCATCGCGACAAAACCAAAGAAACCGATCCTCGATCATCACTTCCGCGTCGAAGGGCCTGTTGTCGCACAACTCATGCGCACTTTCGCCTATGAATGGACATTCACAACCGGCGAAATTCTCGACGGCCCGGATTGGTTTCCACCGACGATTGCTGCCGTCGCCGGTGACGGGCTTGTCGCACGAGCGCTGCCGGGCGGGCCGGACCAAGGCATCAACCCGATCCGCTGGACGATGCTGGCCGCTTTGGCCGAAGCGCGCGAGACAATCCGCATTGTCACGCCCTACTTCCTGCCGGACTCCACATTGAGCACGGTGCTGTCGATGGCGGCGATGCGCGGCGTCGAGGTGGACATTGTTCTGCCCGGCCGCAGCAATCTGCGTTTTGTCGATTGGGCGGCAACGCCTCAACTCGCATGGCTCATCGAGGCGGGGTGCCATGTGTGGAAGACCGAAGGCCCGTTTGAACATTCCAAGCTGATGATGATCGACGGGATCTGGTCGATGGTGGGGTCTGCAAACTGGGACGGGCGCAGCCTGCGGCTCAATTTTGAATTGAACCTCGAATGCTATGACACGGAGTTTGCCAAGGAACTCGGTCGCCTGACAGATGCCAAAATCGCCCGCGCTGTGCCCGTGACGCGTCACGACATCATGTCGCGCTCGCTGCCCGCGCGGCTCCGCGATGCGGCAATTCGTCTGGCATCCCCCTATCTCTGAAAAATCGCTTTATATTGAGGCCTTATTGTCGCCATGCTGGAACGCGATGGTCATTCCCGCGCTGATGCGCAAACTGACAAGTTTAATGACCTTCTGAAGGGAGTGCTCCGATGAGTAGCAAAACCGCAAAAGCGCTTGACGAAAAAGTGACCGAAGAACTCGACGACCTGCGCAAGGAAATAGACCGCCTGACAACAGCGCTCGAAGAAGCCAGGGTGAAGTTTCTTGAGGCTGCCGGCGAAAGCGCGGACGGACTGCTTCATGCTGCCAGCGACGCGGCAGGCGAAGCGCGCGACAAGGCACAAGAAGGCTGGCACGAATTGCAGACACGCATTGCTGAAAAGCCTGTGCAAAGCACGCTCATCGCTCTTGGCATCGGCTTCATCCTGTCGCGCATCATTCTGAGGTAAACAAAGCGATGGCCAATTCAACTGACAAGCTGAGCCGCCTTGCCGAACTGGAATGGATGCGCGCCGAAATCGTCGCACGCCGGTTGGCTCAGCGTGCGATTCTGACCAGCATTGCCGCACTCATCGGCTTTTTGGCGCTGGCCGCCTTGTCGTTTGGATTTTTCCTGATCCTCGCCGTCCCGGTCGGAGAAGCATTCGCCGCCCTGATCGTCGGCGGCGTGCTTGCCGCGCTCGCCGCTATCATCATCGCACTGGCGATGCGGACACCCGGACGCACGGCAGAACTGGAATCGCAGCTTCTGGATCGCTCCATCACGGACGCCCGCAACGATCTGCGCGAAGGGTTCGGCGGCGGCGGCTCATCAAATCTGGCCACCATTATCACGGTGCTAACCGCCTTATCCGCGCTGAGCCCGACACTGGCGAGCTACATTCAGCCAATCCTCAAGATCATCCGATAGCTTCGACGATCAGCACGCCATCGGCCTCGCCCGTGACACGCACCTTGGCGCCCACCGGCAGATCGGGGCCGGAGGCAAGCCACTGGCTGTCGCCGATCTTGAGCTTGCCGCGTCCGTTCACAATCGCCTGTTCGAGCGTGAAACTATGCCCGATATAGGAGCGCACCCGCTGGTTGAGCAGCGGCGCGTCGCTCTCAATCGGATGGCGTTTGAACCAGCGCCGCGAAATCCACACGGCAATGACCGACAGAACCGCAAAAAGCGCGATCTGCGCCATGAGCGGGATCGGAAAAACCAACACCAGCACACCAACAATGGCGGCAGCGGCGGCAAGCCAGACAAAGAATATGCCCGGCACGATGAGCTCAACGATGCTGAGGATCGCCGCAACGATCCACCACATCCATTCACCGACTTCAGACAGGATCGTTTCCATCACTTAGTCACCCCGGCTGACAGGCGGCACTGTGGGACGACGCGGCGACGTGGCACCCGAGCCACCGCCACCGGCACCAAAGGCATCACGCGCAAGCTCCGTGATGCCGCCAAGCGCCCCGATGACGCTCGCGGCTTCAAGCGGCATCAGCACGAGTTTCTGATTGGGCGCGGAGGCAATATCCCTGAGGGCCTCGACATATTTGGTGGCGACGAAATAATTGAGCGCCTGCACATTGCCGCCCGCAATCGCGTCACTCACGACCTGTGTTGCCTTGGCTTCAGCTTCAGCCTGACGCTCACGCGCTTCGGCGTCGCGGTAAGCTGCTTCGCGGCGGCCTTCGGCTTCGAGGATCGCTGCCTGCTTCTTGCCTTCAGCCGCAAGGATCGCGGCCTGACGTAAGCCTTCGGCTTCCAGAATATTCGCGCGCTTCTCACGCTCGGCTTTCATCTGCCGCGCCATGCTGTCGATGATGTCACGCGGCGGTGCGATGTCTTTGATTTCGATACGCGTGACCTTGAGGCCCCAGGGATGTGTTGCTTCGTCCACGACTGTCAGCAGCCGCGCATTGATGCTGTCGCGCTGCGAGAGCAGTTCATCAAGATCCATGCTGCCCATGACGGTACGCAGATTGGTCATCACAAGATTGAGGACAGCGAGGCGGAGATTGCCGACTTCATAAGACGCCTTGGCCGCATCCAGCACCTGATAGAAAATGACACCGTCCACCGTCACCATCGCATTGTCGCGTGTGATGACTTCCTGGCTCGGCACATCGACCACGGTCTCCATGACATTGACCTTGGCACCGATGCGATCAAAGAACGGCACAATGACGCCGAGGCCGGGCATCAGGCTGTGCGTGTAGCGCCCGAAACGCTCGACCGTGTAGACATTGCCCTGCGGCACGACCTTGACGGCCTTGAAGAGGAAAATGATTGCGAGAAACAGGATCGCAAAGACAAAAAATGTACCGCCGAACATGAATCTCATCCTCCATTTGGCATACGTCCAAGAAGACGTGCGCTCGATTCCCCGATAAAACATAGACCAGATTGAAAACCGGTGCCCATTTATCAGCTCACCTTATATGGGGAGCCATGAGGCCCTGCAGGAGAGCAAAATGAAGCTTATGTCGTCGCCGACGTCACCTTTCGTACGCAAAGTCCGCATTTTGATCCGCGAAAAGGGCGCCACGGCCCGCGTCGAGGAAATTGTGGTCTCGGCCCTTGCCGATCCCGCCGAACTCCATGCCGCAAACCCGCTGGGCAAAGTGCCCGCTCTCGCACTCGACGACGGCACAACCTATTTCAACAGCCCGCTCATCTGCCAATATCTCGACGAGGAACTGGGCGGGCACAAATTTCTGCCGCCCGCGGGCAATGCCTATTTTAGCGACATGCGCCTACAGACCATCGGGGACGGGATTTCGGAAGCCGCTGTCTCGCGCACTTTTGAACGCGCACGCCCCGAGGCGGAACGCTCGGCCATGTGGACCGGACGCTGGGAGCGCGCCATTACGCGCTCGCTTGATCTTTTGGAAGCTGACGCCAAATCCCTCGACGGCGAGCCGACCATCGGCACGATCGCTGTCTATTGCGCGCTCGGCTATCTCGATTTCCGCCACCCAGACATGGAATGGCGGAAGGGTCGCACGAAGCTCACAAGCTTCTACGACAAAAATTCAGGCCGGCCCGCCTTCAAAGAGACAGCACCGGCCTGACTTAGACAGACGGATTGACGGAGACGTTTAGCGCCAGGGTTCGACAAGAATCTTGGCGTGAACTTCAGGGCTCGCGAGATCCTTGAACGCCTGCTTGACGCCATCGACACCGACACGGCCAGTGACCAGCGGCGAACCGTCAATCTTGCCTTCCGCCAGATGATGCAAGGTCAGCGCAAATTCTTCGGGCGTGTAGCCCAACACAAACTGCATGTTGAGTTCTTTGTTGATGGCAAAGAAGGGCTCGAACTTGTCCTGTTCCATGCAGACGCCAACAACGACGATGCGTGCGCCGCGCGGTGCGCCTTCGAGCATCTGCTGGATGATGCCGGGGACGCCGACACATTCGAAGATGACGCCGGGGCGCAGCTTCGGACCCATGCCGAGAATGGAGATGACGCTGCTTGCGTCATAGCCTTCCGGCGTCGCCTCGTCGGTCCAGCGCTTGTAGGGCGAGTCCTTGGCCGGATCGAGCACGATGTCCGCGCCCATTGTTTCGGCAAGCTTGCGCCGTGCGGGGCTGAAATCGCAGGCGATGATCGGGTGCACACCTTTGATCTTGAGACCGGCAATGACGGCAAGACCGACAGGACCGCAACCGATGACAATCGGAATATCATTGGCTTCGAGACGCGCTTTTTCAACCGCGTGCCAACCAACAGCCATCGGCTCGGTGAGGGCGGCCTGCTCAGTGGACAGACCGTTCGGCACTTCGAGCATCAGCATTTCGTTGAGAACAATATGTTCGGCAAAACCGCCGGGCACGTCGTTTGAATAGCCGACGGGATTGATCTTGGCTTTTTCGCCGGTGATCGCCACCGTGATCGGCACGGAACAAACGCGCGTGCCGACTTTAAGCGTCTTTGTGGTGTTGGGGCCGTGCTCAAGAATTTCGCCGCAGAACTCGTGGCCGAAGACGATATCGCGCTTGGTATCCATAGCGAATTCGGAGCCTGAACGCTTGGCGGCATCGACCATCTTGTCGGCATGATGGAACGCATGAAGGTCTGACCCGCAAATGCCGCAGGCGAGTGTCTTGACCAGCACCTGACCGTCCACCGGTACGGGATCGGCCATGGAATCGACGACGAGATCGCCGTTACGAAAAATGGCAGCACGCATGTTTTGTCTCCTCAGGATGCGCGGGTCTTCTCGCCCGCCTTTGTTTTCAATTCTAATAGCCCCATGCAAGCAGTCTCACGCGCCACATGCAAGGGACCGAAACTCACGCTTTGCGCGCCCGCCACTCATTGCGCAGCGCAATGACGAGAATGGGCAGCGCCAATAAAAATGTGACGGCATTGGCGGCGATGATAACGATGTCATCGCGCACAAGGCCGTAGACCATCCACAGGAAGACACCTATGGCAAAGCCCAGATACATCAACACCGATATGCCTTCGGTATCCTGACTACGGATCGTCTTGATGGCCTGAGGCACGAATGACGCCGTGGTGAGGATGGCGGCTGCATAACCGATATAAATGCCTGATTGCATGATGTCAGCGCGCGCCCCAGTCTTGCATCGCCGCGGCATCCGCCCGCACACGCTCGGGACTGCCCAGCAACTGCCGGTCCAGACCGATACGCTTGAACCAATAGTGAAGCCCGAGCAAATCGGTGAACCCCATGCCGCCATGAACTTCGGTGGCGGTGCGCGCCACGAAACGACCGACCTCGCCCATATAGGATTTGGCATGCGCCGCCATGAGGCTCGCTTCGGCGGGAAGCTCATCAAACGCATGGGCGGCGTACCAGACGAGCGAACGGCCGGGCTCGATCTCGGAAGCCATTTCGGCGCACATATGTTTCACCGCCTGGAACGAACCGATGACGCGGCCGAACTGTTTACGCTCCTTGGCATATTCCACCGCCTTGTCGATCATCATCCAGCCCGCGCCGAGCGTGTCGGCGGCGAGCATGACGCGGCCAGCGTCGAGAACACGTTGCAGACCGGATTTGGCGTCGCCGCTGACAAGCGCATCAGCGTCCACTTTGTCGAACTGCAATTCGCCGAGCGAACGCGTGAGGTCAATGGAGGTGAGCGCCACTTTGGTGAGGCCCTTGGCCTTTGCATCCACAATGTGAAGGCCACCGGCATTGTCGCCGACGATATAGAAATCAGCCGCGGCAAAATCCAACACGAAGAGCGCCTTGCCCGAAAGCTTGCCGCCGGAAGCCGCGACACCACTGCCTTCGCGCGCGCCGGACGACCGCTCCGAAATCGCAACGCCCGCCACCGCCTCGCCATTGGCGAGCTTGGGCAACCATGCTTCTTTTTGTTTGGCCGAACCGAGCGCGGCCAAAGCGACCGGCGCCATGACGGCGCTGGCAATGAAAGGTACAGGGCTCACAAAGCGCCCTAAAGCTTCGGCGATGAGTGCCGCATCAAGGAGTTTCAGCCCCATGCCGCCGAACTCTTCGTCAATGATGAGGCCCGGCACACCAAGCTCGACAAGCGCGTGCCAGATGTCATTGGCTTTGGCGTCTTTCGCATCGGCGGCGACACGCACACGCTCCAGCGTCGATACTTTTTCAAGCGTCCGGCGCACACTGTCCTGCATGAGGCGCTGGTCTTCTGACAATCCGAATTCCATGATGTGCCCCTTATGCCTTTGCCGGTTTCGGTTCACGCGGCATAGCCAGACCGCGTTCCGAAATGATGTTCTTCTGAATTTGTGCCGTACCGCCGCCGATGATGAGGCCGAGGTCGAACATATAGCGATGCTGCCACGAACCATGCGCACGCAGATGCGGGCTATTGCCGTAGAGCACACCAAGCTCACCCAGCGCATCGATGGCAAGTGCGGCGAGCTGGTGATTGATCTCGCAGCCCTGCAGCTTGACGATGAGGCGCGCGAGACCTGCATCTTCGCCTTTGGACGAAGCCGTCAACAAGCGCAGCCCGTGGAATTGCATGGCCAACACGCGTGATTGCAACTGCACGAGGCGATCACGGAACAGTGGATTATCGATGAGGCGCTCGCCGTCCATCGTTTCTTCATGCATCAGATCGACGATTTCGCGCAGACGCGCACCGGCCTGATTGGGATCACCCAACATGCCGCGTTCGTGCTTCAGCGTTGCATTGGCCACAAACCAGCCCTGCCCGCGCCCGCCGACGATCTGTGTCTTGGGCACACGCACATCAGTGAAGAAGACTTCGTTGAATTCCGCGTGACCCGTCATAGTGGTGAGCGGACGCACGTCGATGCCCGGCGTATCCATCGAGAAGATGAGATAGGAAATGCCTTCATGCTTGGGTGCATCAGGCTCTGTGCGCACAAGGCAGAACATCATATGGGCGGACTTGGCCGTCGAGGTCCAGATTTTCTGGCCGTTGATGACAAAGTCGTCGCCATCTTCATGCGCCTTGGTCTGAAGCGAAGCGAGGTCGGACCCCGATCCCGGCTCCGAGTAGCCCTGACACCAGATAAGCTCGCCCATCAGCGTCGGCTCGATGAAAGCTTTCTTCTGTTCCTCAGTGCCAAGCTCCAGAAGGGTCGGCACGAACATGGAAATGCCCTGACCACCAAGACCCATCGGCGCACCGGCGGCGGTGAACTCTTCTGCAATGATGCGCGATTTCAAAATGTCGGCTTCGGCACCGAAGCCGCCATATTCTTTGGGAATAGTGCGGGCCGCATAGCCATGCTCGATCAGCAACTTCTGCCAGGCGAGCGTGCCGCTGCCGGCGCTCATCATGCCGCGGCTCACAGGGGCCTTCGACTTGTTCTTGTCGAGGAACGCCCGGACCTCGGCCCTGAACGCTTCATATTGCGGACTATAACTGAGATCCATCACACGCCTCCCCTGATGCGGCAACCAGATCGCGCATCTGTCATTTCTGTTTGGGGGGAGTTTAGCGTGCGATCATGGCCCGTCCAGCGCACAGACAAAACAATTTCGCCACGTCAGCCGGACGCGGCGTCAAAGACTGGAGTGACAGTAAAAAGAACGGGACGGGAGGCCTTAAGCGCCTGCGATGCTCGCGCCGATGAGCACGGGCTCGGGTTCGACATAAGGCACGTCCGGCGGCAGGCTTGTAACCGCACGGATATCGGCACGCGGGTGGATGCCACCCTCGGCGCGGGCCAGAAATTCACCAAATTCATTGGCGGGCATAGGACGACCGAGGAAATAGCCCTGCGCTTCGTCGCAACCAAGCTGCCGCAAGGTTTGCAGCTGCGCCATATTTTCCACGCCCTCAGCAAGCACCTCAACGCCCAACGCGTGGGCAAGGTCGATGATGACCTTGGGAATAACATCGCCGCTGCGCCCGTCCGCGATATCACAGATGAAGCTGCGGTCTATCTTGAGGCGTTTGACGGGGAAGCGCTTGAGATAGGCAAGCGAAGAATAGCCCGTGCCGAAATCATCGATGCCGATACCGACGCCGAGACTGCGCAAGCGGCGCAATGTGCCGATGACGACATCGACGTCGCGCATGACCATGCTCTCGGTGACTTCAAGCTCGAGATATTGCGGCGACAGGCCACGCGCCACCAATGTATTCGCCACCATGTCGGTGAGATCGGCACGACGCAGATCGACCGCCGAGACGTTGACCGCCACGTCGATATGATGAAGGCCCTGATCCTGCCAGAAACGGTTCTGGCGGCAGGCCTCGTCGAGCACCCAGCGCGTGACATCAGAAATGATGCCGCATTGCTCGGCCACGGGAATGAAAAGATCGGGCGGAACCAGACCGCGCTCGGGGTGGAGCCAACGAATGAGGGCTTCCGCACCTTTGATTTGCCCCGTCATGATATCGACTTTGGGCTGGTAATAGAGAACGAACTGCTTTTGCGCGAGCGCGGCGCGGAGATCCCGCTCAATGGAATTGCGTTCCATGGCACGCAGATGCAATTCATGACGATAGAGAATGCAGGCGCCGGAACCGTCTTGCTTGGCGCGCGACAAAGCAAGGTCGGCGTTCTTCAGCAGCACATCGGCGTCGCGCCCGTCCTGCGGATAGATCGTGAGGCCGACGCAGGCCGATTGGTGCAATTCGTGACCACCAGCGCGGAAAGGAGCGCCGACCGCACGAATGAAACGGGCGGCTGTGTCTGTAGTGTCGCCATGCGCATCAAGCCCCGTCAGGATGACGCCGAATTCATCGGCACCAAGACGCGCAATCGTATCGCCGGGACGTTGGCAACCGCGCAAAATATCTGCGGTGCGCTGCAGGATGATGTCGCCGACATCATGCCCGAGCGAGTCGTTGATCATTTTGAAGCTGTCGAGATTGAGGATCATCACGCCGAGAAATTGTTTTTTGTCGGCGGCGCGCAGGATTTCGCGTGCGAGACGTGTCTTGAAATGCGCTCTGTTGCCGAGGCCCGTGAGCCCGTCTGTATGCGCAAGATCGGCAAGACGTTCTTCATTGTTGTGAGTGGCGTTGAAGGCTTCAAGAAGCCGCTCGGCGATAAGTGCGATCTCGTCGCGCGAACCTTTGACAAAGCGCAAAGGACCCGTACCGCGTTGATCGGCAAAATCACGCAAAGCCTCAATGGGACTCACCAGCACGCGCTGAAGCACGAGCGACACCATGAGCGTCGCTACAATGACAACGGCGATGAGCCAGACGATGAGACCCCAGGCCGCAGCACGAACCGTTTCAAGCATCGGCATCAGGTTGAGGCGCACATAGATCGTGCCTTCAGCATCGCCAATGGGCGCACGGCGGGCAAACTCGGCATTACCGAGATCTTCCCCGTTGGCGCGGATTAACGCACCGCCACTTGCATCAAGACGTGTGTTGATATCGCGCCAGCCGAGCGTACTGATGGGCTTGTGTTTGAGATCGGGGTTCGTCGTCGCGAATATGTCACCTGTGGAATCTGCAATGGCGACAACACCGATGGCAGGCAAAGTGCGAAACGCGCGCACAAATGTGTCGATGTCTTCGCTCGACTTGCCGTCGGCGGCGGCCTGCCCGAGGATTTCTGTAAAGGCCGTCATACGCTCGAAAATCCGCGCGTCAATCTGGCCTTCGTAAACCCGGAAAATGAAAACGCCGCTGAGTACTGTAATGGTGGTCGCAACGGCGCAAAGAAGTGCCACAAGCTTGAGGCGGACGGTGGGGAAGAGCAACGAAGTAAGACGGGACACACGCGCGCTCATACCACGCCAGGTTCCGCCCGGTGCGATCTGTTCATCACTATTCGTTTCGGCAGATCGGGCCGATAGGCGCATTGATCCCTCGATACTCACACTTGCCAACCGCCAACAAATACGGCTGGCATCAAAACCATTGATTTATCCTAAGCGGGTGAGAGCTAAGAACTCGTTACGCAGATTGCCTTTTTTACCAATGCTTTAGGCCGGAATGGCACAGATTTGCTGCAAAGTTTAACAAGCTATGAAGAGCAGACGCGCGGCGCGACATGCCCGTTTCTGATCGCGACCGTTCCGCGCTAGTGTCTGGTCCGAATTGAATGTGATCGTGACAAGGCAGGAGCGCGCCCGTGGCCAAAGACAAGTCCAAAAAATCAGACAGCTATGACGACACGCTTTATGAATTGCAGGTCGAACTCGTCAAATTGCAAAGAGACGTAATCGCCAATAACCGCAAGCTCCTCATCATCATGGAGGGCCGCGACGGCGCGGGCAAAGACGGCAGCATCAAACGCATCACCGAACACATGAGCCCGCGCGAAACCCGCGTTGTCGCATTGTCGAAGCCTTCGGACCGCGAGCAGACGCAATGGTATTTCCAGCGTTATGTGCCGCATCTGCCCGCTGCCGACGAAATCGTGCTGTTCAACCGCTCCTGGTACAACCGCGCGGGCGTCGAGCGCGTGATGGGATTTTGCACCGACGACGAGTATGAACGCTTCATGGACACGGTGACGACATTTGAAGACATGCTGATCGGCTCAGGCATCGAACTCCTCAAATTCTATCTCGACATCGACAAAGAAGAACAAGCCGAGCGCCTTGAAGCGCGCCGAGAGGACCCGCTGAAACAGTGGAAGATCTCGCCCATCGATCAGGTGGCGCAGGAGAAATGGGACGATTACACCAAAGCGCGCGATGCGATGTTTGCCCGCACCCATACGCTGCATTCGCCGTGGACGCTCGTCTGCGCCAATGACAAAAAAACCGCACGCCTCAATGTGATCCGCGATATTCTGAACCGCGTGGACTATGAAGGCAAAAAGGCCAAGCTGGTCATTCCTGATATCGAAGTTGTGATGCCCTTCAACCCCGAACTTTACAAACTTGGCAAAATTTCATCATGACGCCTGAAATGCCCGAGATCATTTTCAGCACCTTCGATTTCGAACGCATCGGCGCGCTGCTCGCGCTCGGGTTCTTTTTCGGCCTCGCCTTTGAGGAATATTTTTCACGCAACCGCGTCAAGCCGCCGGGCGGCGTGCGTACCTTTCCGCTGCTCGCCCTGATCGGCGCGCTTCTCTATGCGCTGGACCCTGACCGAAAATTCCTTCTGATTGCAGGCCTTGTCATTCTGGGCCTCTGGCTCGCCATCTACTACCGCGAGCGCCTGACCAGCGGCCTCCTGGCGACCGACGACAAGGACGATGAGAGCACGCAGCTCGACGGCGGCATCATGGCTCCCGTCTGCAATCTGATTGCGTTTCTCCTCGGGCCGATCACCCTCACCTCGCCGCTCTGGTTGCCGATCAGCGTGACCGTGTTCGCGGTCCTGCTGATCAGCGCACGCGAGCGGCTGCATAATTTCGCAGCCACATTGCGCGACGGCGAAATCGTCACGCTCGCCAAATTTCTCATCATCATCGGCATCGTGCTGCCGCTTCTGCCCGACACACCTGTCACAAGCCTGACCGACATCACGCCTTATCAGGTCTGGCTCGCTGTCGTGGCCGTCTCCACGCTCTCCTATGCAAGCTATCTCGTGCAGCGCTTCGTTGCGCCCAACCACGGCGTCTTTATCTCAGCCGCACTCGGCGGCCTTTATTCCTCAACCGCCACCACCGTCATTCTGTCACGCCGCGCCACCGACGCGACGCAGGACGCCAGCGCCTTGCAATCAGCCATTGTGCTGGCAACATCGATCATGTTTCTGCGCATTCTGGTCGTCGTCGGCGTCTTCAACCTCGAACTCGCGGGCATATTGCTTCTGCCGCTCGGCGTCCTCTGCGCATTGGGCCTCGCAACCAGCTATGCCATCCGGCAGATGGGCGGCGCGCGGGACGGATCAAAGAGCGACGCCTCGCCCCCCGCCAATCCGCTGGAGGTCACAACAGCCATCACATTCGCAGGGCTCTTCATCATATTGTCGGTGGGTGTTGCCTGGGCCAAAGCCCAATTCGGCGAAGAAGGTCTGTTCCTGCTCGGCGCATTGGCCGGCGTGACAGATGTTGATCCCTTCGTGCTCAGTCTGGCGCAAGGCGCAGGTGCATTGAACCTGCACGCAGCCGCCACCGCGATCCTTGTTGCCGCCTCGTCCAACAATATGCTCAAAGCCGCCTATACGCTGACCATCTCGGGACGGCAGCGCGGATTGAAACCGGCACTCACCCTCTTTGCACTCGCCGCCACAGGCCTTGTAACCGCATATGTGATATTGCAGCACCCATGAACTACCGACACGCCTACCGCGCCGGAAACTTTGCCGATGTGATGAAACACGCAAGCCTCGCGCTGGTCATTGATCACTTAAGGCAGAAGGACAAACCCTTCTTCGTGCTCGACACACACGCGGGCACAGGCCGCACCGACTTGTCGGGCATCGAGGCGCAAAAGACCGGCGAATATCGCGACGGTATCGCACGGCTTCTCACCCTCGAAGCACCGCACGGCGCACTTGCCCCCTACCTCTCGGCGCTGACGGCACTCGGCTGCACGGGCGAAAACCCGACGACTTATCCCGGCTCCCCGCTCATCGCCACCCACATGGCCCGCGCTGGCGACCGGTTGTCCTTTTGCGAGCTTCACCCCGAAGACGCGGAAACACTGGCACAAGAGTTCCGCCACGACCGGCAGGTGAAGGTCCATGCCATCGACGGCTATGGCGCACTCAAATCCATGCTGCCGCCCAAAGAGCGTCGCGGCGTGACCCTCATCGACCCGCCCTATGAAAGCCGCAGCGAATTCGACCGGATCGCACGCGAACTGCCCCATGCGCTGAAACGCTTTGCGGGCGGCACCTATATGATCTGGTATCCGGTCAAAGACCCTTCCGTCTCAGGGGCATTTCTCGACCATCTGGAACAGAACGGACCGCCCAAGACGCTGCGCGCTGAACTCTTCATTCGCGGCTCGGAAGACCCGACCACCATGTCGGGCTGCGGCCTTGTCATCATCAATCCGCCCTACAAGCTCGATGAAACGCTGGCGAGCCTCTTTGGCTGGCTTGCGGGCACGCTGGCGCAGGGCAAGGGCGCGCGGGCCCGCGTCGATTGGTTGCAAGAATAGGCAAAAATGTTCGATGACCCGAACTGTTGAACGGGTCTATAAGGACGCAGTCCCGATGACGGCCCTTGCGTATCCTTGAGGAATTGCTAAGCGTGGCGACGATCCCCCCGACAGACACCAACGGATGGAGCGCGGAACGGCAGGCCGCCGAAACCGCCTATCACGCCGAAGTCGAAAAAAACCTCAAACGCAATTTCGCGGCGAACCTCGCCCATGGCCTCCTCGGCCAGACAGGTTTCCGCCTCGTCACCGCCCCCACATTCGTCCCCGCCTATATCTATCTCCTGTCCGGCTCCGAATTCATGGTGGGCCTCGCGCTCGCCTCGCAGTGGCTGGGCAATGCGCTCTCGTCCACGCTGGGCGCGACCATGGCCGAGCACCGCAAGCGCGTGCTGCCCATGGGCTTGCTCATCGGCTGGGGCATGCGCTTTGGCGTGTTGGGCCTCGCACTGAGCGCCTATTTCATGCCGCCCAACTGGGCGCTCTTTTTCGCCTGCGCCTTCCTCATGTGTTTTGGTCTGTTCAACGGCATTCAGGCGGTGATCTTCAACACGCTGATGGCCAAGGTCATTCCACTGCGCCTGCGCGGACGGCTGACGGGCTTTCGAAACTTTGCGGCGGGCCTCACGGCGGCAGGCGTCGCTTACATCGGCGGCAAATATTTCGTCGAGGCCAACGCCTGGGGCAATGGATATGCGACGACCTTCCTCGTTTCTTTCGTACTGACCTCCATCGGCATTTCCATGCTGATGATGGTGCGCGAACCCGAACCGCCGGAAGTGCGCGCGCGCTCCAACTTCTGGCTGCGCCTGCGCCAAATCCCCGACCTGTTGCGCGGCGACCGCGAACTGTCGCGCTTTTACATCGCCACAGCCGCCGCCTCGCTCGGCACGCTGGCCGTGCCCTTCTATATTCTCTTTGCCGGTCAATCCATCGGCTTGAGCGGCACCAATCTCGGCGTGCTCTCGACGGCCTTCCTTCTGTCGCAGACCGGCACCAATCTCGTCTGGGGTTCCGTCGCGGACAAATTCGGCAACCGCATCGTCTTCCTCCTGTCGATCGGCATATGGGCGCTCGCCACATTGCTGCTGATGCAATCCCATTCGCTCTGGGCCTTGGGCGCGGTTTTCGCGGGGCTGGGCGCAGGACAAGGCGGCTTTCAGAACAGCACCAACAACATCATCTTGGAATTCGGCACGCGCGAAGACCTGCCCATGCGCATCGCCATGATGAACACGTCCATCGCCACGATGAACGCGGTGGGCCCGCTGCTCGGCGGTCTCATCGCGCATTTCTACTCTTTCAATGTGGTCTTCGTCGTTTCCGCCGTGATGCTTGCGGCCTCCTTCGCCACCGTGCTCTTGGCGGTCAAAGAGCCCCGCGCGCGCGGCATGTTCCACTAGCGCGCCCGCGCCGCAATCGGCTAGGCTCTCCCCAACAATAATCAGGGGAGAGACAAAATGGGCGTGAAAGCCACCAAAACAGCCATTGATCTCGGCATCGTGACCACCAACGGCGACGCCATGCTCGCCTTCTACAAAGACGTGCTGGGCTTCCGCCACGAAGGCGACGTCAACATGGAGGCCGCAGGCATCAAAGTGATGCACCGGCTCTGGTTCGGCGACAGCCTGATCAAACTCGTCGTCCCCATGCGCACCCCCAAAGCCCCGCCCGTCATGGGCGGCATCCCCGGCAGCACCGGCTACCGCTACTGGACCATGACGATTTCAAATCTCGACGAGGTAATGGGCGAGATCGCGGCGACAGGCGCAAAGATCATCCGCCCCAAGACAGAGATACGCCCCGGCGTGAGCATCGCGATTGTGGAAGACCCAGACGGGAACTGGGTGGAGTTTATTGAGGGGTGAGGGGTGCGGAATAGGACACGCCCTAATCGATAGCCGTTCGTATCTCAGGAAAATTATGACTGACCCCGAAAAGAATACCGAACAAGCGCGGCGAGAAGAAACTGTAACTGCTGAAGCGTTTGCTAGCTTTAACTTTGAAAAATGCATCGAGTCCGTTGCAGCTTTCGAATTCACATCACTATCAAGCCACTTCTCGAAAGCCTCTAAAGAAGCCCTTGAAGCGGAAGATGGCACCGCAGCCGCGGCGTTAATACTCCTCAATGTAATCTGCTCCATACACTTCACCCCAGAAGACCAGTCTCGGCCCTGGGGACCAATGATGGAGTGGGACGGAAAAAGAACAGCCATCCCCTCGGATTTTAGAGGCGAACAAAACGACGTATTGTCTACGCTCGCCCCCAGCATTAGAGTCTGACTCATAAAGATGCCTTGAAGATCAAAGCCTTGCGAGTCTGCGCGTGAGGATGCGGATGTGAGCGATGAAGAGCCAGGCGAGAGCACTTTCGATGGTGCGCTCCCAATCTTTGGCGAGGCGGCGTGATCGT
>JAUSLL010000115.1 GCA_030649335.1 Parvibaculum sp.
ACGATCACGCCGCCTCGCCAAAGATTGGGAGCGCACCATCGAAAGTGCTCTCGCCTGGCTCTTCATCGCTCACATCCGCATCCTCACGCGCAGACTCGCAAGGCTTTGATCTTCAAGGCATCTTTATGAGTCAGACTCTAAGGCTTTGTCTTTTTGTATGAGCCCAGCCGAAACGCGAGGGAATTGGGTGAGAATGGTGTACATCCTCTCAATTGTTTCAGGTGAAATGATTGACTCCCATTCACGTCTTTCACCCCGCCGAAAGTGACCAGCTCTCGTTTTTTTGTCGATTTGCAATGCGGATTGATCGAAGCTGTCCATCGGGATCGAATAGTGATCGAGTATCCGATTGAAGTAGGTGGGTTCATCCGAAAGCTCGTCGAAATTTGTCACCAATATTTCGAAATCATCGTCGTGTTCGATAAAGTTTAGCCACTCTTCTTGAAATCGAGCCCAATGTTTGATCGCATTGAGATAGGTTCTTTCGAAAAAAATCTTGTTCTTGTGCAAAGCACGAAGTCGGTCGAGGTGTGGTCGAGGGATCGAGACGACTTCATCTGAGATACCGTTGTGCACGCATGAAAGCGCTGCTTGCCGAACGTCACGAAGGTTCAACACGATGCGCGTCAAGCCAGCATCGCGTAAGGGTGTCAATTTACTTTCTGTTGCGTCGAGATGTTGAGCACAGATCGCGCCGCCACGGGCAAGGTCTGCGCAGCGGGACGGTATCGGCAGTTGGTAGTCATGAGACACTCCGCGGGCGCAGATCGATAATTTAGGTGCGTCGAGGCCGGAAACCAAGGTTGATTGGGTAAATACTGTACCGGATTTTGGTTGGGTGATGAGGAGAATGCCGGGAATGTTCCGAGCGACTGCGCGTTGTTGCCATTCTGGAAATTCTGGCGAGCGCCAAAGATTGCGATCTCCCTGAGCAAAATATTTTTGGAGACTAGGAGTTATTAAATCGAACCTCTGGGTGACGTTGAGGCAGCGAATGTAAAGCTCAAAAGTTGCGTCAGCGCTCTCTGTAAGTTTCAAATTCTCAGAAAGTAAACGCAGAGCTTCTGTTGGTTTCTCGATGTCAAACTGATCGCGCGCTAAGAAAAATAAGGTCATGGCAGAATCAGGCCACTCCATTCGCGCGCGTTTCAACAAATCGCGAACTGCTGTTCGGGAAATGGAAGAGTGAACAAGGCAGCTGCGTAGAAACGCCGCGACTTCTCGTTCGGATGGTGTGATTGCGAAAGCCATCTCCAGAATATCTGGTGATAAAGGATTCCCGCATTGTAGGTCTAACTGAATTTGTCGTTGCGCAAGTGAGGTAAGGACAGGGGTGTTATCTGGCGGAGTGGCACTGATGCGTAATTTGATTGAACGAAATTCAAGTTCAATCGGCGCTTCTCCCTCCGTAGTTCGAAGCAACGTGCAAAGTCTCGCCAAAAAAATATGATTCTCAGGGTATTGATGCACTTGGTGTTTAAGGGCCTCAATCTCAAGCGCCGTTGGCACTACCTTTCCAGCGCTTCTCAGATGACGTACTTCTGCTAGCGCGTCCATTTTACTTTCTCCGTTAATCACCCGCCGGAACTAGTTGAATTGGTTATCTCACTAAGACCAATCGAATTCCAGAAGCTGCCTTAGCGGCTTGTCGAATGTGAGGATAAGAATTCTTGCGTGAATGTTTCCGTTGTTTCAATTGGGTTATCCATCTGCGGTTGGCATCAGTGAGTTATGTATGGGTTCAATTGCCGCCTTCAAGCAGGCGGCGAGCGATGACCTGCGCCTGAATTTCGGCGGCACCTTCAAAGATGTTGAGGATGCGGGCGTCGCAGAGCACGCGGCTCACCTTATATTCCAGCGCAAAGCCGTTGCCGCCATGAATTTGCAATGCATTGTCGGCGGCGGCCCATGCAATGCGGGCGGCGAGAAGTTTGGCCATGCCTGCTTCGAGGTCGCAACGTCGGCCACCGTCCTTTTCGCGGGCGGCGTGATAGGTGAGCTGGCGTGCGATCATGATTTCGACGGCCATCATCACGAGTTTGCCGGATACGCGCGGAAAATTGAAAATCGGTTGGTTGAACTGGATGCGCTCCTGCGCGTAGGACAAGCCAAGTTCCAGCGCGGATTGAGCGACACCAATGGCGCGGGCAGCTGTCTGGATGCGGGCGCTTTCAAAGGTCTGCATCAGCTGTTTGAAACCTTGACCTTCGACTCCGCCAAGAAGGTTTTCGGCCTTCACTTCGAAACCGTCGAAGCCGATTTCAAATTCTTTCATGCCGCGATAGCCGAGCACCTGAATTTCCCCGCCGCTCATACCATCGGCGGGAAAAGGTTCAGCATCATCGCCGCGGGGCTTTTCAGCGAGCAGCATCGAGAGGCCTTTGTAACCGGGTTCGTCATTGGTGCGGCAGAGGAGGGTCATCACGTCGGCGCGGGCGGCATGGGTGATCCATGTCTTATTGCCGGTGACTTTGTAGACGTCGCCCTCGAGGCGTCCGCGTGTCTTGAGGCTCGCAAGATCAGAGCCCGTGTTGGGTTCAGTGAAGACAGCCGTCGGCAGCGTCTCGCCACCGGCGATCTTTGGCAGCCATTTGGCTTTTTGCGCGTCCGTGCCGCCCCCAAGGATCAGTTCGGCTGCGATTTCAGAGCGCGTGCCGAGTGAGCCGACGCCGATATAGCCGCGGCTTAACTCTTCGGACACAACGCACATGGATTCTTTGCCGAGGCCAAGTCCGCCGAATTCTTCCGGAATGGTGAGACCAAAGACACCAAGCTCGGCCATCTGCTTGACGACCGACATCGGGATATAATCGTCCTGCAAATGCCAGTCGTGGGCATGGGGGATCACTTCAGCGTCGGCGAAGCGGCGCATCTGCTCGCGGATCGCGTCATATGTGTCTTCGAGGCCTGCGTCGCCGAAGGTTGCCGAGCCTGCTTTTTCGGCGATCAGTTCGGCCAGGCGGTTACGCACATCGTTGGTGTTGCCAGCACGCATCAGGCTTTTGACTTCTGCGGTGAAAAAAGCGGCCTCATCGGCTTCTGATACGCCAAGGTCGCGGGGGCGCACAATTTCGCCCTGGCTCATTGGGATGCCGCCTGCCATCTGACCGAGATACTCGCCGAAACCGGCTTGAACGATCAGACGTTCGATCTCACCAAAGCGGCCTTCCTTATCCATGCGAGCGGTATAAACCGTCAGTTGGCGCAGTGCTTCGACATAGGTCGCCATCCAGGCAAAACCGTGAGCGGCAAATTGTTCGCGCTCCAGAAGAGCGGGAGAAATGCGTCCGTCCTTGCTGACTTTGGCCGAGACTGCCTGACGCGCGTGGGCGAGTAAGGTCTCGGCGCTGACCAATGCTTTGGCGGCAAGGGCCAGAAACTCGGGCGTGGTGGTGATCAGGGGGGCGGTCGGCGCTTGGGTCATGGGGGTCTCAATCGGTTCGTGGTGGCCATTGTCGGCGGTGGTAGCGCTGGTCGGGAGGTCTGATCCGGCGGTCATTCCCCGCCTGTTCCGTGCACTTGCCTACCTATAGCACAGGCAGCCCGAGCGCCAAGATGTTGGGGATATCCGCCGCTATTCGGTCGCAGGCAGGCGAGCCGAGCCCGGTGGGTGTCTTGTCATACGAGGGTCATGGCCGAATGGTTCATTGCCTCCGCATGCAGGCCTTGTGGCAATGTAGCAGGCAAACTGCCTCGCGCGGTGGCAACGCTTGTTCAACAATTGAGCAGGTGCGTCAAAGGCGACGTGGCGAGCGATATTATTTCCGTAAACTGACTGTTTTTCCTGAATTCTTTGCTTGGCGGAAAGTGCTGTTTGCGGTCAACATGCGCGCTGAATAGTTTCGGGCTCATCGGGGGATGATATGAAGGCGTTTTCACTGATCTTGTTTCGGCTGGTCACCGGTGGCTATCTTGTCGCCTGGTCCGGATCCAAAATCCTTGATACAGAAGGCGCCATCGCGTTTTCCGATCAGCTCTATATGGGATATGCAAGCACGCCGACCCTGCAGCACGGTCTGGCGGCTCTCGGCGCAGTGCTTGGTGTATTCGTTGTGCTCGGCTTCCTGCGCGCCTTTTCCTATAGTGTTCAGGCGCTGGTGCTCGCGGTTGCCGTGGTTGCCCTTGCGCGGATCACCATTGTGCTTCCGGTTGATCTGGCAAGCGGCGTTGAGGCTGCCAAAGTTCTGACACCTGCTCTGGCGCTGTTCCTTCTGGCGCTCGGATTGCTCGTCTGGCGCAAGGATGACGCGATCGCGCTTGACCGTTTTATTGATTGGCGCAAAAGCGATCTCGCAAAAGACGCCGCCCACGCGGCGGCCCTCAGTGCGCCTGTGGTCGCAGTGGCTGCACACGCCGAACCTACACATGGTGCGCATGGTCACGACATGCCTGCGCACGAAGAACATGCGCCGCCCCACGCTGATGCGGAGCCGGTGGTGCATGAAGAACCGGCGGCACATGCGAATGGGCCTGATAGCCAGGTGGCAGACGCACATGGGTCAGATGCTCATGGATCAGGCGCTCACGGCCACGACGGAGCCGACCATGGACACGCCGAAGCGGCGCATAGCCATGATGCCGCGCATGCTCATGACGAACATAAAGAACCGCAGCATGCGCATTAAGCGACAACACAGTTGTATCTGGTTATGCCAGTCGAGCGCGGCCTTTGTTCAAGGCCGCGCTTTTTCATTGGCTACGGTCAGCGGAATTTTGAGATAGCGTTTTCCGTTCTTGGAAGGTTGCGGCAGATGACCTGCATGTATGTTGACTTGAATTGATGGCAGCAGAAGTGTGGGCGCTGCCAGTGTCGCGTCGCGCTTGTTGCGCATGGCGACGAACTCATCTGCGCCGATACCTTCATGGACATGGACGTTACGGCGACGTTCTTCACCGATTGTTGTCTCCCAGACGAAGTGATCACGTCCCGGCGCCTTGTAGTCGTGGCAGAGAAATACGCGGGTTTCGTCAGGCAGCGCGAGTAGGCGCTGAATTGAATTGTAAAGAGTGAGTGCGTCGCCGCCGGGGAAGTCCGCCCGCGCGGTGCCGTAGTCAGGCATAAACAATGTGTCGCCGACAAATATGGCGTCGCCGATCTTGTAGGAAATGCAGGCAGGTGTGTGACCCGGCGTTGCGAGCACTTCGACATCAATGGTTCCGATTGTGAAGTGCTCTCCGTCGCGGAAGTGATGGTCGAATTCATCCTCCGGGCCGTCTCGTGACTCCAGGTCAAAGACCGGATCGAAGATGGTCCTGACCTCCGTGATGTGGATGCCGATGCCGACAGGTGTACCTGTGTGGGATTTGAGATATTGGGCTGCGCTCAGATGGTCCGCATGAGCGTGGGTCTCCAAAATCCATTCGACCTTCAGCCCTTTTGTCGAGATCGCGGCCAGAAGGCGGTCGGCGCTGGTGGTTGTCACCTTGCCGGAGCGGGGATCGTAATCGAGCACAGAATCGATGATGGCCGCAGCCTTTGTTGCCGGATCAATGACCAGATAGGTCGCTGTATTTGTGGCCTCGTCGAAGAATGTCTCGATCGTTGGATTTGACGGTACGGTCATATTGCTTGCTCCCTTTCGGACTACCTCTTGACTTATATATTAGAAATATCTAATTTAGCAATATCTAATATATAGGCGGCAAGCTGAGGCGTAGCGATGCAGATCACAAAGAACGATATGGCCAAACTGGCGGCCAGTGCCGGCGATGCCGCGAGGATGATGCGGTTGCTGGCCAATGAGAAACGACTGCTGATCCTCTGCACATTGGTTATGCGCAAGGAAGCAAATGTCGGAGAGCTCGCCGAAGAGGTGGAGCTTGGCATGTCAGCGCTGTCCCAACATTTGGCAAAGCTGCGTGAGGACGGGCTGGTGGAGGCGCGCAAGGAAGCGCAGCAAGTCTATTACCGGATCAGCAATCCTGATGCGGCAAAGATACTGAAGGTGCTGAAAGATATTTATTGCCCATGACCGGTCCTGAGATGAGCGAGGCCGGAGTGATGCTTGAAGAAGGAGTACCAATGATGAAAGAAGTGACGCCACAAGAGGCGAAGACCCTGAAAGATCAAGGCGCGTTGATTGTTGATATCCGCGAGCCGGATGAGTTTGCCCGCGAGCATATTGACGGGGCGCGGAATATACCTTTGTCGCAAATGGACAAGGCAGCACGGCATAAGGCAGGCGAGATCGTCATCTATCATTGCAAGTCGGGTATGCGCACGCAGGCCAATGCGACGAAGCTGCCTGCCGACCAATGCGAAGCTTACATATTGAAAGGCGGCATTGAGGGTTGGAAAGCTGCGGCACTTGATGTGGCTGCTGATCGTTCCAAACCTATTGAAATCATGCGGCAGGTTCAGATCGCTGCAGGATCCTTGGTTGTCCTTGGCGTTCTCTTAGGCTTTGTCGTTCATGCCGGTTTCTTTGCGCTTTCGGCCTTTGTTGGCGCAGGGCTGGTGTTTGCTGGTGCATCGGGAACATGTGCGATGGCGAAACTTCTGGGATATATGCCCTGGAATCGTTCAGTGACGACGTGAGGCGCTTTTGATGTCCCTCGCAGATCTGGCTGCATTGCTTTCGGGCGGACTTATCGGATTGACGCTGGGTGTCATCGGCGGCGGTGGTTCCGTTCTCGCCGTGCCGCTGCTCCTCTATGTGGTGGGCGTAAATTCCACTCATATAGCGATCGGCACCAGTGCGGTTGCTGTTGCTGCTAATGCAGCGGCAGGCGCATTCTTTCACGCGCGTGCGCACACAGTGAAATGGCCCTGTGCAATTGTCTTCGCTGTGACGGGCGTTGCTGGCGCTTTTTTGGGTGCGTGGATTGGTAAGGCTGTAAACGGCCAACTATTGCTCGCTTTGTTCGGTCTGGTCATGGTTGTGGTCGGCCTCAGTATGTTGAGGAAGAATGCGGACAGTGGAGACCCCGACGTTCATCTCGATACGCAATCGGCGCGCCGCCTCATGCCGTCGCTTGTCGGTTTCGGGTTGGGTGTGGGATCGCTGTCGGGCTTTTTCGGTATTGGTGGTGGCTTTCTTATTGTGCCTGGCCTAATCGGCGCAACCAACATGCCGATCCTCTATGCGGTCGGCTCTTCTCTCGTCTCCGTTGCTGCTTTTGGCTCTGCTACAGCTATTAGTTATGCGCAATCGGGTCTGGTGGATTGGCGCTTGGCTGCGCTGTTGCTCGCAGGCGGCGTTGTGGGCGCGCTTGGTGGCTCTGTGTTGTCGCGTAGGCTGGCCGGACGCAAACAATTGCTGACTTATGTATTTGCGGCAGTTGTGATCCTTGTCGGCATATATGTGAGCTATCAGGGCGCGATGGATCTCGCGACCTAGATCCGCGGTTGTCGGCATGGTCGGCGTGGTGGCTGTGCTGGTGGCCCTTCTGTTTCTTCTGTCGTTCGGGGCTACGGTCTTCCTGCCTCTGCACAAAAAAGCCTCCGGCACGGGAAGCGCCGGAGGCTCGCTCTTTTGCGGATGACCGGATTTAGCTGTTACCTGCCTCTATTGCATCTTCAATGGTGCGCAGGCCCGGTCGTGCGGCAGACACAAGCACGGCCATGTTGCCGGGCAGGTGTTCGTTGCGCCACATTTTCATGTGAGCGAGCGGAATGTCGTTCCAGGCGAAGACTTCCGAGAGGCCGGGATCAATGCGGCGGTCGATGACCAGCTGATTGGCGGCGGATGCTTGCTTCAGATGTGCGAAATGCGAACCCTGAATGCGCTTTTGGCGCATCCAGACAAAGCGCGCGTCGAAGGTTATGTTGAAGCCCGTCGTCCCTGCGCAGAAGACGATCATGCCGCCGCGCTTGGCGACCATGCAGGAGACGGGGAAGGTGGCTTCACCGGGATGCTCAAAGACGATGTCAGGATCGATGCCCTTGCCGGAAATGTCCCAGATCGCCTTGCCGAATTTGCGCGCTTCTTTCATGAAGTCGTTGAACTCGGCCGAGTTCACTGTCGGCAATTGTCCCCAGCAGGTAAAATCCTTGCGGTTGATGACACCCTTGGCACCGAGCGACATCACATAGTCGCGCTTACTCTCGTCGGAAATCACACCAATTGCGTTGGCGCCAGCTGTTGCGCAAAGCTGAACGGCAAAGGAACCGAGCCCGCCTGACGCGCCCCAAACGAGGACGTTCTGTCCGGGTTGCAGCACATGCGGGCGATGGCCGAATAGCATGCGATAAGCGGTGGCGAGTGTCAGCGTGTAGCAGGCGCTTTCTTCCCATGTCAGATGACGCGGGCGGGCCATCAACTGCTGGCTCTGCACGCGGGCGAACTGGGCGAAAGAGCCATCGGGAGTTTCATAGCCCCAGATGCGCTGGGTGGGTGAGAACATCGGATCGCCGCCGTTGGTCTCTTCGTCGTCATGGTCGTCCTGATTGCAATGGATCACGACCTCGTCGCCGACCTTCCAGCGCGTGACTTTGGATCCGACCGCATAAACGATGCCAGACGCATCTGAGCCAGCGATGTGATAGGGAATTTTATGGACGTCGAAGACGGAAACGGGCGTGCCAAGGGCGGCCCAAACACCGTTGTAATTAACACCGGCGGCCATTACGAGAACGAGCACGTCATGGCTATCGAGGTCCCATGTGGGGACGACTTCAACCTGCATGGCCTGTTCCGGCGGGCCCTGACGATCACGGCGGATGGCCCAGGCATACATTTTTGCTGGCACGTGACCGAGTGGCGGAATTTCGCCCACTTCATAAAGGTCTTTCAGGGGGGCGGTCGCGGTCTTGTTCTGTGTCATGGTCTGTCCTAACCCGCGCCGGACTGCCGACAGGGCCAAATTTTGGCGCAAAATGAGGCGGCCCGCGTCCCTTGGGAGCGACCCGTCTGCGCTTGTCACTGATGTCAGGTCCGGTCTTATCAGCCCGACCAGCACTTGGCGCGATTTTGTTGTGGGACGCTGGTTGACGCAAGGGAATTTTTGCAGTGCAGCAAACGACGGATTGACGCGTTTGGGGTGCTGGGCGGTTTGCCGAAGTCGGCATTTGTCCTTTTGCACCGCAGCAAAGGCTGTGATAATCCGCGCTGGTTCTCCCGCGTGCCCCAGTTCTTCCGAGCACCTCTGAAAAGCAAGATTGCCCGATGACCAAGACAGATAAACCCTGGATTTTCCGTACCTATGCGGGCCATTCGACCGCAAAGGCATCGAATGAGCTCTACCGGACGAATCTTGCGCGCGGTCAGACGGGCCTGTCGGTGGCTTTCGATCTGCCGACGCAGACGGGCTATGATAGCGATCATGTGCTGGCCAAAGGCGAGGTGGGCAAGGTGGGTGTCCCGGTCAGCCATATCGGCGACATGCGGGCCCTATTTGATCAATTGCCTCTCGACCAGATGAACACGTCGATGACGATCAATGCGACGGCGGCGTGGCTGCTAGCGCTATACGTGGCGGTCGCTGACGAAACGGGCGTGTCGCGTGATAAACTTCAGGGCACGGTTCAAAACGACATCATCAAGGAATATCTCTCGCGCGGGACTTATGTGTTCCCGCCCGAACCTTCGATGCGGCTTCTGACCGATATCGTTTCCTACACTTATACCGAAGTGCCCAAGTGGAACCCGACAAACGTCTGCTCCTATCATTTGCAGGAAGCAGGCGCGACGCCGGTGCAAGAACTTGCCTTCGCGCTTGCCAATGCCATTGCGCTGCTTGATCGCATCAAGGCGAGCGGGCAGGTGCCGGAAGAGGATTTTCCGCAGGTCGTCGGGCGCATTTCATTTTTTGTGAATGCCGGTGTGCGTTTCATCACCGAGATTGCCAAGATGCGCGCTTTCGTCGATCTCTGGGACGAGATTTGCCGCGACCGTTATGGCGTCACCGACGAGAAACTTCGCCGCTTCCGTTATGGTGTGCAGGTGAATTCGCTGGGCCTCACCGAACAGCAGCCGGAAAACAATGTCTATCGTATTCTGATCGAAATGCTGGCCGTAACCCTGTCCAAAAAGGCGCGTGCCCGCGCCGTGCAATTACCCGCATGGAACGAAGCGCTCGGCCTGCCGCGCCCTTGGGACCAGCAATGGTCGCTGCGTGCGCAACAGATTGTAGCCTTTGAAACCGATCTTCTTCAGTACGAGGATATTTTCGACGGCAGCCATGTGATGGATACCAAGGTTGAAGAGCTTAAAAACGAAGCGCGCGCCGAGTTGAAGCGCATCGAAGAAATGGGTGGCGCGATTGCCGCCGTTGAGAGTGCTTATATGAAAGAGCAGCTCGTCGGCTCAAACTCGTCTCGTTTGCAAGCGATTGAAGCAGGTGAACAGTCTGTTATCGGCGTCAATAAATATATCGAAACCGCGCCCTCGCCGCTCACGACAGGCGAAGGCTCGATCATGGTCGCCGAAGAAGGCGTCGAAGACGGCCAGATCGCCCGTCTCGTCGAATGGCGCAAATCCCGCGACAATGCTGCCGCCGAGGCCGCTCTCGCTGATCTGCGCGCCGCCGCCAAAGACGGCCGCAACATCATGGAACCCTCCATTGCTTGCGCCAAGGCTGGCGTAACGACAGGTGAATGGGGGCAGGCGCTGCGCAATATTTTCGGCGAATACCGTGCACCCACCGGTGTCAAAAGTGACGCGCGTTCCAACGCGCCGGAACTTGCGGATCTGCGCGACATGGTCAATGCGGTATCCGTAAAACTCGGACGCCGTTTGAAATTTCTAGTCGGCAAGCCGGGCCTTGATGGGCATTCAAACGGTGCCGAACAGATCGCCGTGCGCGCCCGCGACGGTGGCATGGATGTGGTCTATGAAGGCATCCGCCTCACGCCCGCCGAAATTGTTGATGCGGCCATCAGCGGTGATGTGCATGTGCTGGGTCTTTCGATTCTGTCAGGCAGCCATGTGGCGCTGGTGACGGACGTGATGGCGCGGCTCAAGGAAGCGGGCGTCACCATCCCCGTTGTCGTTGGCGGCATTATTCCGCCTGACGACGCTGAACGGCTCAAAGCGGCCGGTGTTGCGGCGGTTTATACGCCCAAGGATTTCCAGATCACGGACATTATGACGGATGTCGTGCGTCTCGTTGATCCGGGCGATCAGGCAGCGTGATCGGCCGCACAATCACATTCTCGCCATATTCCCATAATGCTTTCGCCGTAAAGTCGTTTCACGATGAGACGCTCATGTGAAGTCGTGCGTGCTGGTGAAATCGTCTTGTCCCAACGGATAAGGGCGTTCGCGGCTTCTCCATTTCTGAGATAGGGTTAATGTGACTTAACCATACGGGGGCTCATCGCCATGCGGAATGTCAGTGATCGAGTGAGTAAAGAAGGTCAAGACGCACGCGCTTACGGGCGCGCTGCCGAACCGCTGCCCGAGCTTCATGTGTTTTCGCGCCTGTCTGAGATGGATGAGGCCTATGCCGAGGAACTCGCCGGATCGCGTGCGCGGCAGGAGACCATTGAGCGTGAAGTGTCCGAACTTGCAAAACGTTTGATGGCGCCGCTCGAGGGTGCTGCCTCCGTTACATCCAATCAGGGCCGGCGCTGGTTCGGTCGCGATAAAGTGGCGACCAATGCGTCCGCCGTCAGCACGCGGAGGGCCTGAACCATGGCATTTGCATCTCCGAACCAAGGCTCGCTCATCCCCGAAGCGGTGCGCGCGGAAATTTCCAAAAACTATGTGGCGAGCGAGCGCGAGGCGCGGTTCACCTTTTTCCATGTAGGTACATTCTTTGCCTTTGCCGCCGTCTCCTTCGGTGCAGTGGTGGTTGATTACATGATCGTGTCGGAATTCTGGACACGTGCACTCGCCAATGAATTTCTTGAATTGCCTGGCTCGCTTGCTTCTTCCGTTGCCTTTAAGTCGATGCAGGTTTTGTTCGCGACGATTGCAGCTCATATCCTCTTTGAAAATATGGGCCGCTTCGGGCGCGGGCTTTTCGTGCGTCTTGTCTTTGTCATGGCGTTGATGATGTTACTTGGTGTCGGCTTCCTGCTCGCCACCATGTCGCTTCCCAATGGTATGGCCGCAACGGGCGGCGGTGGTGTCGGCGATAGCCTGAGTTCGGCGATGAGCGGGCTTGGCATTGCAACACCTGCCGGCGGTGAAAGTTCTGTCGTGTCATCCGAAATGGACACTGTGCGCCAATGGCAGCCGGTGTTGTGGCTTGGCTCGCTTGGCCTTGTGTTTCTTGTGGTGACAGGCGTTGCGGCTCTCTGCATTCACTTTGCCGCGCAGTCTTTGCGCCGGATTTTTCTCGGTCGCGATTTCGCCCATCGCAAGCGCGAGATGGCACGTCTTGCCGCGCTTGAGGCCGAGTATGACCAGAACCGCCATAAGCTGGCCGAAATGGAAGGGCCGGAGAACCGTCGCCACCTTCTCTGGACAGCTCTCATGCGCGATTGCCGCGCCTATGAACAGGGGCTCGACGAAGCACGCGGCGCGATGCGGGCACCGCTGGTACGCAAGCGCTTCGGCGGCGCGTCAGCATCTGCGGGTCACCAAAGTGCTGACCGGCTTAAAGCCTGCGAAGGTGCGCGTGACATAAAGCGCTATGAGCAATTGTTCGATGATTGGTGGGAACGCCGCTCGCGTAACGCGATGAAGGCCGGTCCCACCGCCTTCAGCGGTATCCGCGAACCTGTTGCTGAGTTAATGCCGCCGGTCATCACGCATCGCCGCATCGTTATTGACCGCGCGGCAGAATGATTATGTTGCGCGTGTGCCCGTTCAGTGTTGGGCTCTTGTTCGCCATCGCTTTGACAGGCGGCGCGGCGCAAGCTGACACATCGCGTCCGCAGACCTATGTGATCGGGCTTGATCTGTCCAAGAGCAATCCGCTGGTGCGCGACAAGGACTATGCGGCGCGCGCTGCCGCCCGCACGGCCAAAGAGATTGGTGCCCTGCCGCTCAAGAGCCGCGTCATGCTGCGTACCTTCGGCAGCTATGATGCGAGCGCCAACGGATTGAAAATCGACCAGGTGATTTCATCGCATGCGCGGCCTGATGCTGTCGCGCAAGGTATTGCAACGCTTATTGCCAACGTGCCGAAGCTCGTCGATGAAGGAAAACTCACTGCGCAGGGCAAAACCAATATTGTGCCTTTTCTCGATACGATGGCGGAGGTCGTCGATTGCCGTGCGAGCGATGTGCATGTTGTCTTGCTCACCGACGGGTTTGAAGATTCCGAATATGCTCATCTGACGAAATCGGGAGGGACGCTTCCCGCCGCCTCGTTTCCCGCCTATCAGGGCTGCGATGAATTGCTGATACTTGGTTTGGGGCAGGGCGGAGGCAGTCCTGCTGCCACAAAACGTCTGCGTGAAGCATGGGCCGGCTATGCGGGTTCTGCCGGTTTTGAGCGGTTTTCCGGCCTATACGACTGGTGAGTGTAGGGCGCGTTTGACGCAGGCGTCTTCGACCGTCATAAGGTCGCGCCTACAAAAACGGAAACTCGCATGGATATCGCCTTCTCCCTCGTGCTGCCTATTTTCGGCGTTATCGCTATCGGCTATCTTGCCTCGCGTTCCGGCTTGATGAGTGATGCGGGCATCGACGGCCTCGATGTCTATGTTTTCACCTTCGGCATTCCCTCGCTTCTGTTCCGCAATCTCGCGCATACGGAATTGCCTGCGACGCTCCCCTGGGGTCTCTGGATTTCCTACTATGGTGCGATGCTGGCGATCTGGGCGGTGGGGTCGGTTATTGCACGCGTGATCCTTAAGCGCCCGCCTGCGGATGCCGTCATGCTTGGTTTTGGCGGCGGGCAAGGCAATGTGGTGATGCTCGGATTGCCGATCATTCTGACAGGCTTTGGACCGGAAGCCGGTGTGCCGCTCTTTTTGCTGTTGATGTTTCACGGGCTTATTCTGATCACAACGGCGACGCTGCTTTTGGAATTCACACGCGCGCGCGAAGGTGAGGAAGTCAGCGTCAAACGTATTCTCTTCGCTGGTCTCAAATCGTCGCTGAAAAATCCCGTCATCATCGGCCTGCTCGCCGGTGTCATCTACGGGCAATTGGGTGTGGCGCTGCCTGCTGTTATCGACAAGACGTTTGAACTCATTGCTCAGTCGGCGATCCCATGCGCGCTCTTTGTACTGGGCGGCACGCTGACGCGTTATCACATCCGCCGGTCTGTCGGTGCGGCATCACTGACGGTGATGTTCAAGCTCGTCGCGCATCCCGCCCTTGTGTTTGTGCTCGCCTATTATGTGTTTGATCTGCCGTCGCTTTGGGTTGCGGTTGCCACTGTGCTCGCAGGCATGCCCACCGGTGTTTACTCATCGATCCTTGCCGGACGCTATCAGGCCGCACCCGGCGCATCGTCAAGTGCGGTGCTCATGGCAACCGGCCTCAGCCTTGTGACCCTGACCGTCTTGCTTCAGATATTTCTGGGTTAGCCTTAAGCGGCAGGTAAGGCGCCTGTCGGAAGTTTTGCGGCGGGCGCCAGTTTCATCGCGTCCGGTCGGTCAAAGAAGAAGACAAGCGGCGTGTGTTTCACCACGGCATAAGCGACAAGTGGCAGGCCGACCGCCGTGACCGCGGTCACCAGTGTGATGACATCGCCTTCGGTGACACCGAGTTTGATCATGACTGTGCGTGCCACTGCCATCGGCAGGAAGAAGGCGAGAAACACATAGAGCGAGTGCGAGCCGACATAGGCAAGCGGTTTGGTCCAACCACGCGAGGCGAGGATGGCGACCAGCATGATCATGCCTGCGGCGCCTGCAAAGCTTGCAAGCAATTCGACGGGGCGCAGAGCGGTGTCGCCAGCAAAAACAAGTTCAGCAACGCCAACAAGCAAGAACAGGCCGGTCAAGGTGGCGCGTTTGGGATTGTTGATGGCCCACTGCGCGGCATTGAAGACATGCGGTGCGCCATAGACGCCAGCGGTAAAGAAGATGAAGCGGTGGGCAAATTCGTTGGGCATCATCCAGGCCGTGTCGAGGTTCGCAAAATAGAGCGCGAGTGCCAGCGTGATGACAATGGCTGGGCGAACATCCCGGACCAAACGCATGAATGCGAAAAAGACGACCAGCGCGTAGAGGAACCACATCAGACCAAATGGTTCCAGCGGGATCATTAGCAGGTCGAGATAGGTGACTGTCCATCCGCTGGAATGCGGCAACGCCATTTTGATGCCAATCTGGATTGTGGACCACAGCACGTAGAAATAGACAAAGTGCAATATTTTGCTGTCGATGAAACTGAGGAGCGGCGCGCGGAGCGCCTTTTGTGCGAAGAGTCCCGCAACAAGAAAAAACAGCGGCATGCGGAACGGCACAGCCCATTCGCAGAGTAGCTCGAAATAATAGGGAGCGCTGTTGAGTGCGGCGGCGGTGCCATATGTCGTATGACTGACGACAACCAGAATGATTGTTAGACCTTTTACGGCATCAATCCAGTCGACGCGTGGTTTTGCGGGGGCAGTAACCATGACCGTGTCCTCATTTGCGACAGATCCGTCTCGTGCTGAGACAGACGTGCGGCGTCCTCTGTCTATGAGCAGGAAACAGGCCAGCACACGAAGAAGTCGGCGTCTCCCGCGCTGAGCGGCTCAGAGGCCGATGAGGCGGCGGATGTCGGCGGGGGTCGCGCCGCCGAGCCGCAGCTCACGCAAGCCTTTGTCTTTGGCGGTTTTTGACAGACGGCGGCCGGATTCGTCGCGGATCAGGGCATGGTGGCGGTAGGCGGGTTCCGGCAGGTCCAGCAGCACTTGCAGCAGGCGATGAATGTAAGTTGCAGGGAATAGGTCCTGACCGCGTGTCACCACCGTTACGTTCTGGAGCGCATCATCGAGTGTTACCGCCAGATGGTAGCTTGTTGGCACATCTTTGCGGGCGAGGATGACATCGCCGAAACGCATCGGTTTGATGGGGAGTTCACCCTTTTGGCCGCGCGGGCCTTCGCCGTCTTCACGGAAATGGATGGGTCCGCCGTTTTTTTCTTCGGCGAGCGCCAGTGCCTTTTCTATGTCGAGACGCCAGGCATAGGACCGACCTTCCCACATCAGCCGGTTGAGCTCGGCGGTGGAGATGTCCTTGTAGAGGCCGGGGTAAAGGGGCGAGCCATCCGGGTCGAGCGGCCAGTGTGCGTGGCCGATGCCGGATGCTTCAATGGCATCTGATATTTCTTTGCGTGTTGCAAAGCAGGGGTAGCAGAGATCCATGTCCCGAAGTTTTTTCAGTCCGGCCTCATAGATCGCGAAATGTTCTGACTGACGGCGGACCGGTTCTTCCCATGTGAGGCCGAGCCAGGAGAGGTCGTCGTAAATCCCTTGCACGTATTCGGGGCGACAGCGGCCAAGGTCGATGTCTTCGATGCGCAGCAGGAATTTTCCGCTGAGGGCTTTTGCTGTGTCGGCCGCGTAGATTGCCGAAAATGCGTGCCCGAGATGCAGCCAGCCGTTGGGGCTCGGTGCAAATCGTGTGACCAGAGTGCCTGAAATTTTTTCGGGGCTTCTCATTCCAGGCGCTTTAAACTCCCGATCCGGATCGGACCAACAGCATCTTACAACGAGGAACAAAATATGGCGACGATAAGCGGACCCGCTCTGGCGGCAGCAAGCGGTGTGACACGCCAACTCGTTATTCTGTGCCATGGCTACGGGGCCGACGGCAATGACCTGATCGGCCTTGCGCCTCATTGGCAGGATCTCCTTCCCGACGCTGATTTCATCTCACCCAATGCACCTGAACGATGCGACGCGGGCTTTGGCTACCAATGGTTCGGTATTTCGCGCCTTGATCCCGCTGAACTCATGCGCGGCGTCGATGCCGCCACCCCTGTGCTCAACACCTTCATTGACGAGGAACTGCAAAAGCGCGGGCTCGATGAGCGTTCGCTGGCGCTTGTCGGTTTCAGCCAGGGCACCATGATGTCGCTCCATGTCGGCTTGCGTCGTGCGGTGCAGCCGGCGGCCATTGTCGGCTATTCAGGTGCGATGGTTGGCGGCGAAAGATTGGGCGCGGAATTGAAGGCCCGTCCGCCGGTGTTGCTGGTGCATGGCGATTCAGACGAGATGTTGCCCGTGTCGCGCATGCATGATGCAGTGAAAGCCCTTGAGGCCGCGCAGGTGCCGGTGCAATGGCATGTGAGCCCGGGGCTCGGTCATGGTATCGACGGAACCGGCCTTGCGCTCGGCGGTCGTTTCCTCGCAGAGCATTTTTCGCGCGCGGTTTCGGCCACAGCGGCCGGCGAATAACGAGCCGCCCAAGACCTCGCCGCTTCACAAAGCTGTCGCACCAGATATAGTAGAGTTAATGACGTTCGGAATGCGTGCCGATGTCCGGCTCGCAGTCCTTGATGGACATGACCCTCCAAAAGGGTCAGGGAGGTCGGCGTGCACGGTTCGTTTGCCAACCCAGAGAGCTGTCCGGCACTGGTGCTGAACGCGGATTATCGTCCGCTCAGCTATTATCCGCTGTCGCTCTGGTCATGGCAGGATGCCATCAAAGCGGTGTTTCTCGATCGCGTAAATATCGTGTCGAGCTATGAGACCTGTGTGCGTTCACCAAGCTTTGAAATGCAGCTGCCCAGTGTCGTCTCGCTCAAATCCTATGTGAAGCCTGCGCGCTTTCCGGCTTTCACCCGCTTCAATCTTTTTTTGCGTGACCGCTTCTCCTGCCAGTATTGCGGCTTTCGCCATGATCTTACGTTCGATCATGTGATCCCCCGTTCGCTTGGCGGACAGACGACATGGGACAATGTGGTGACCGCTTGCGCGCCGTGCAATTTGCGCAAAGGGTCGCGTTTGCCCGCTGATGTTGAAATGTTTCCGCTGCAAAAGCCTTACCGGCCAAGTGTCACGGATCTGCACAAGAACGGCAGGCATTTTCCGCCGAACTATCTGCATGAAAGTTGGCAGGATTATCTCTATTGGGATAGCGAGCTGGAGCCGTAAGCGTCAGGCTTTTTCCGAGAGCTTTATGGCGAGGCGGCAGGCGGCTTTGATGGCGCCGGAGAGCAGCGGATAGGCGGCGGCGTCCCGCGCGCCTTTTTCAATCGCTTCGTCGCGGTGTTCAAGCTCTTCGAGACGGAATTGTTCAATCGTGTCGCGCAGCGGGCGCTCTGCATCGCCCAATGCATCAAGGCGCTTCACCTGTGCCGCGTAATGTTCGTCGATGACGGTCTCGACGGCTTCGGTGCAGGCGTGAGCGGCTTTTTCGCCAAGCAGCGCCGTTGCGGCACCGAGTGCAAAGCCTGCGACATGCCAGACCGGATTGAGCGCCGTCGGGCGCACGCCGCGTTCGTTGATGATCTTGTTGAAGCGCGCCAGATGCACTTCTTCGTCTTTGGCCATGCGCGCCAGCGCCTCGGCTGTTTCGCGTTTGTGCGGCAGGTGTTTGAAGACGGCGAGCTGACCTTCGTAGATGCGGACCGCACCATATTCTCCGGCATGATCGACGCGGATCATTTCTTCGATCATGGCTTCTTCGGCGACGCCCGGCTGGGCTTTGACCTTGTCGCTCATGCGCCGTTCCTTTGCGCGCGCAAAGCGGGAAGGCAGGACAGAATGAAGAGTGCGAGCGAGATCAACATGTTGTAGCCCGCAAGCGAAATGCCAAAGAGTGTCCATGCAGCAGCGTCGCAACGCGGTAAGTGTTTGCCGCTGTTGAGTTCGGCGGTCAGCGCCTCAAGCGAGTTTGCGAGGAAACCACCGGTGCAGGAAGACGGACCCGGCCACCATTTATATTCGACGCCTGCGTGATAGGCAGAAAGTCCCGCGCCAATGGCGAAGGCCAGCGCACAGAGTGACATCAGGATGATCGGCACTGTTGTCCAATTGCCGTCGCGTGTGAGGACGCCTGCGTAAAGCGAAGCGACTATGACGACGAAGTACGGAATGCGCTCTTGCAGGCAAAGATGGCAAGGCATGTAGCCTAGGACATATTCAAAGAAATAAGCGCCTCCGAGCGTCGCAATGCTGGCGGCAAGTATGATCCAGGGCAGGTGTCGGGTTTCGATTTGGTTCAGCATTGGGCAATCAGACCATAAGGCGCGCGGCTTGTCGCTTGCGGCGGATTGTTGCGGGTGTGCGACTTCAGAGAATATAGCGGACCGCGACAAAGCCGCCGATCAGCAGGACCATGAAGAGGATCGACAGCAAGCCGAAATAGCGATCAATAAAGGCGCGGATCGGCTCGCCAAACCACCACAAAAGCGCTGAAACCGCGAAGAAACGAGCGCCGCGCGCGGCGATGCTTGCCAGCATGAAAACCAGAAAATTCAGATGCGTGACGCCGCTGGCAATGGTGATGACCTTGTAAGGGAACGGCGTGAAGCCCGCGATGAGGACGATCCAGACGCCATAATCATTGTAGCGCTCTGCAAAGCTCGAAAACGCATCCTGATAGCCGTAGAGATTGAGGATGTAAGTGCCGACGGTGTCGAACAGGAAATAGCCGATGGCATAACCGAACATGCCGCCGATGACGGAGGCGATGGTGCATATGGTGGCATAGGCCCATGCCTTCTGGCGTTGTGACAGCACCATCGGGATGAGAACGATGTCGGGTGGCAGCGGGAAAAAGGAGCTTTCGGCAAAGGAGACAGCGGCCAGTGCCCAAGGGGCCTGACGGCGCGCGGCCAGATCAATGGTCCAGTCGTAGAGCCGACGCAGCATGGCGCACCCCTGTGTTACATCCTGCTCGGGTGTAGCAGGCGGGCGGGCGATTTGTCCACGACCGGCAAGAACACCTAGGGCGACACCAGAAAATCGCATGAAAAGGCATGTTGCGGAGGTTTTTCGCTCAGTTTTCGTTTGAACGAAACGCGGTGCCGACTAATATGCGGCCCTTCTCGCAGGAGCCCCTGTGGTGGAATGGTAGACGCGGCAGACTCAAAATCTGTTGCCTGTAAGGGCGTGCTGGTTCAAGTCCGGCCAGGGGCACCAATTTCCAAATTCATTTTTTGATACTTGATTTTCTCACCGCGAGAAAAGGGGCCTGACCTTGCCGGTCAGGCCCCTTTGTTTTGCGCGCTACGGATCGTTTAGGACGCGATTATCTTTCGATAGAGATGCCATGTCGCGTGGCCCAGTGTCGGCATGACGACGGCGAGGCCGATGAGCATCGGGATTGAGCCGATGGCGAGTGTGCTGGCGACGATGAGGCCCCAGAACGCCATGGGCAGGGGGTTCATCCACACGGCCTTGATCGAGGTTTTGAATGCAGTGTCGAGGCCGACGTCGCGGTCGAGAAGGAGCGGGAATGAGACGACGCTGACGGACATGGCAAAGACTGCAAAGAGGAAGCCCACGGCGATGCCGATGACAGCCATCATCTGTCCACCTGATGTGAAGAGAACATCATTGGCAAAGGCTGTGAGCGACACCGGCAGCTCCGGTCCCATTGTCATTTCAAAGATCGTCCAGGCGGTGTAGAGCCAGGTGAGAAATATCGCGACGAGGAAAAGACCCAATACTGCCATGGATCCGATGGCCGGTGAGCGGAACACATCGAGTGCGTGAACCCAGCTTGTGGGCAGACCTTTTTCGTGGCGGCGGCTCATCTCGTAAAGACCGATGGCCGCGAAAGGCCCGACGAGTGCGAAGCCCGACGCGATGGGAAAGAGCAGCGGCAACATTTCACTGCCGAAGACGAACTGCGCCAGCAGCAATCCGATCAACGGATAGAAGACACAGAGAAATATAACGTCGGTGCGGAAGGTGGCGAAGTCTTCAAAGCCCGCGGCCAATGCATCTGTTACATCACGCAGATCGATACGGCGCACGATGGGGGCGGGCGAATGGATCGTGTCCTGAATATGATGAAGGGCGGGGCCTGCCGCACCGATGGCGGTGAAGGCATTCCACAGCAGCGCCCAACCCCATTCAACCGGGTTTTTGATGGTCATGTTTTCCTCCCGAACGTGTTTGTTTGAACAACACAGAAGTTCGAGGGCCGTGGGACTGCAGGTGGCTCGGCTATGACGCAATGGCCGGGTCACGAGAAACCCGCGACCGTCCTACTGACCCCATTATAGGGCAAAACGGGGGTGCGTCACTTTGTCATTTTAAGAGGAATCAGGGCTCGAAATGAGGCTCGAATTCCGAGGGTTTCCTGTCAGAAACCGAGCTATTCCATGTCGAGCTCATGAAGAGCCGTGGGTGGCCTCTAGTGCTTGTCGCCGACGTGGTCGTAAAGCAGCTTTGCAAACCAGGCGCGGTAGCGTGCGACGCCGGCCTGATCGAGGTCGGCGTCCTTGGCCAGTTCGCGCCCGATGATGGCGTCGCCGAAAGCGGCGCTTGCGGTCAGCATGGCGATGAACAATGTGTCCTCGCGGTCGGGTGCGGGACGGTTATGCGTCAGTGCGCTGTCTTTGCGCTGCAAGTGCAACTCGTCGGCGATTTCGGTGACGAGGGCGCCTGAGGTGCGGTTTTCCGAGGCGCGGCCCGTGAGCAGCATCCATGACAGAAGACGCGCCGTGCCCTTGTCGGAGAGCGCCTCAAAGACATTGGCGATGATGTCATTGGCATCGAGCGCCTCTTCGACACCATGTTTGCTTTTGAGGGCGGAAAGAATTTTCTCGCGCAACTGCGCCGAGGTGCGGTCGATGAGCGCGCGCACGAGGCCTTCGCGGCTTTCGAAATGATGCAGGATCGCGGGATGTGAGATGCCGACATCGCGGGCGATGTCCTGCAGGCGGATGCCTTCGGGGCCTTGCGCGGCGAGGCGCTCTTCGGCGGCATCCAGAATCAGGCGGCGGGCCTCATCCGCGGAACGGCGGATGCGCTTTACGTCTCGTTTGCGATCTGTTGCTAGGATCATCTCACCATCTGCCAAACTGTCAGATTCCTTGAGGGTTTTGGAAGTCGAAGGTTTGGCAACGCCGGTCACTGTGAAAATTCCTCGATCTACTATTGACATTTGTGTCAGCACTAGTCATATTCAGGTCAGACATGCGCCGGTTTCCGGCATCTTAGCAAAGGTATTCCGGCAATGACGAATGTTGAGAATGTGACCGATATAACTAGCACTTCCAACACAGGCGCACAAAACCGCCTGCGTAAGCGCATTGAGCCGCTGAAAGCTTGGCGCGCGGTCAAGGCGCTGATTGCCGACAAGGAAGACACCGGTCAGGTCTTCAAAGTGATCGACGCGCTGTCGGGCGGCGCGGAAGAGCGCATGTTCTACCGTTTCATCGGGGATCCGCTGGGCCGCCAGATCATTGCCGAACAGCGCAATCTGATCGACCTGCTGAATGATCGCGAAACGCTGAAGGCGCTGCCGGAAGGCACGCTGGGGCGCACCTATTATGAATTCATGGCGGAGGAAAACCTCACCGCCGACGGGCTGGTGGCTGCCAGTGAAGAAGCGCCGCGGCTCTATGCCCGCGAAGGCGCTGAAATGATCTTCGGCAACCGGATGCGCGATAGCCACGACCTTTGGCATGTGACGACGGGCTATGGCCGCGACGGGCTTGGCGAACTTTCGCAGCTCGCGCTCTATTACGCCCAGACGAAAAATCGCGGCATTGGCCTCATCGTGTTGATGGGGGCTCGTGCAGCTTCTCAGGACGCACCGAAAGCCGGTATCTGGAAAGCCGTGCGTGAAGGCTATCGCCTTGGCAAGACAGCCAAATGGCTGCCGCTGGCGGATTGGGAAAACCTGCTCGACAAGCCGCTCGAAGACGTGCGCGCGATCCTCGGCATGAAGACACCTGTTGTGTACCGCGAAATCGAGCCGGTGACTTCCGCCCTCGAGCGCGACCGCAATTCAGGTGCCGCTGTGCAGATGGCCGCTTAAGGCTTCTCTCCGCCTGCCATACACTTTATGTTGAATGTCCTGGTCCGCACCTCTGCGCGCCGGGACATTTCGCTTTCGGGAGGCGGCGTGATTACTGTTTACGGGCTTAAAAACTGCGATACCTGCCGCAAAGCCCAGACATGGCTCCGGTCAGAAAAAGTCGCGCATCAATTTGTTGATTTCAAAACGGACGCGCCCGCCAAAGCGGATGTTGTACGGTTTGCAAAAGCGGTCGGCTGGGAAAAGCTGCTCAACAAGGCGAGCACGACATGGCGGGCGCTCAGCGATGATGTGAAAGCCGACCTTAATGAAGCCGTGGCCATTGCGCTGATGGTGGAACACCCCGCGCTCATCAAGCGGCCTGTCTTTGAAAATGGTGCAAAGATCATTTCAGGCTTTAAAGAAGCCGAGATGAAAGCCCTTAAAGCGGGGCTTAAATGAATCTGCGCGGCAGGCCGGCGACAACGCCCCAAATTGAACTGCCGCTTGAAACGCAGCGCCTGATCCTGCGCGAATTCAAGAAGAGCGATCTCAAAGCCGTGCACGCCTATTCATCGCTTGAGGATGTGGCGCGCTATCTCGTCTGGGGGCCGAATACGCTCAACCAGAGCAAAGAGGCGATTGAAGGTTTTCTCGACGATCAGCGCGCGCGGCCGCGCGAGATTTTCGATGTGGCGATTACGCTGAAGCCCAAGCGCGAAGTGGTCGGCGGTGTTGGCATTCGCGTTATCGACCGCGATAATCTCACCGGCGAGCTTGGCTATACGCTACATCCGGATTTCTGGGGCTACGGGATTGCGACCGAGGCTTCCTATGCGATGCTGGACGCAGGGTTCAGCATGCTCGGGCTGCAACGCATTGTGGCCCATTGCGACCAGCGCAATAAAGCGTCGGCCCGCGTGATGGAGCGGCTGGGGATGCGGCGCGAGGGGGCTTTTCGCGCGTCCAAACATATTCAGGGCGAATGGCGCGACGAATTTCTCTACGCGATGCTGGCGGAAGATTTTTCCTGAAAGAGCCGCTTATTCAGGCTGGCTGATGTCGGTACCACGGCGGATCAGAAATTCGATCCATGTGCCCCGGTCGCGCGTGTCCACCAGCTCGTGGCCGGTCTCGACGCAGAAATGCGGCATGTCGATGCGCGAGACGGGGTCTGTGACAAAGACCCTGAGTAGCGTGCCCGGATCGAGGTTGAGGAGGCGCTTGCGGGCCCGCAGGACGGGCAGCGGGCATTGCTGGCCCATCACGTCGAGGATCAGTTCGGGTTCCAGGGGGCTCTCGTCAGTCATCAAAAATCGTCTGCTTTTGCGGGATCGGGGCGGGATGATGGCGGCAAAAACACGATATGTCACCCTTGCGTCCGGTGTTTCTTGACCTTGATGCAGGCGGACGGGCATAAATCAACTGGCCTCCCGAAAAGAGGAGGCGGAACCGGGGAGGGTTTTATGGGTTTGTTCAAGCGGATCGGCAACG
>JAUSLL010000116.1 GCA_030649335.1 Parvibaculum sp.
CAGAAGCATCGCCAAAACGGCCAACACATATTTGCGCACATTCATCGCCGCTACTGACCTTTCGCCGTATCGACCGGCCTGAAAATCTCTGCGACACTGGCGCAAACAAGACAGGGCGGAACAAAGATATGACGATCAAACTTTACCATTGCAAGGGCGCACGCTCGGTGCGGCCATTGTGGACGCTTGAGGAAATGGGCATCGACTATGAATTGGAGTCGATGAAGTTTCCGCCGCGCATGTTCCGTGAAGGATACCTCAACATCAATCCGCTGGGCACCGTGCCGGCGATGACCGAGGGCGATGTGCTGATGACCGAATCGTCGGGCATCTGCCAGTATCTCGTCGATGTTCACGGACCATCGCCGATGGGCCTCACGCCGCAAGACAAAGACTATGGCGCCTACCTCAACTGGCTGCACCGGTCTGATGCGACACTGACTTTTCCGCAGACGATTGTGCTGCGCTATACGCGGCTCGAACCCGAAGAACGCCGGTTGAAGCAGGCGGCGGATGATTACACGCAATGGTTTTTTGCCCGGCTCCGCAGCGTCGAGCAGGCGGTGAGCGACCACGATTACCTCTGCGCCGACCGCTTCACGATTGCCGATATTGCGGTGGGCTATGCGCTTTATCTCGCCACGACACTCGGCTTGCGCGAGGGGTTCAAACCCAAGACCGAAGCCTATCTGCAACGGCTGGAAGCGCGACCTGCGTTTCAGCGCGCGATCACGCTCTGAGGGCGTGGTTTTTTGGCACCAAAAGACAAGAAAGCCGGTTGAAACACCGCTAGGATCGGGCGCAGTACAGAGGTCGGGGGCAGGATGACGGGCAAAGGGATGATTACGGTTTTGGCGGGTGTGTTGCTGGCAGGTTCTGCCGCACAGGCGGCCGACCTCGCGCCGGAGACGCCTTATGTCGAGAGCCTGCCCGACACATCGCGCGATCATTGGGTGGCCGTCGGCGATCTGAACCCGCTCGGCAATGCCGATACGCGCGTCATGCTCTACGATGCGGACACGGGCAAAATGCTCGGCATGATGTCAACGGGCTATTGGGGGTCGCTGTCGTTCTTTCCCAAAGACTCGAAGAATGGGGGCACGAAAAATATCGTGACGCTTGAGACCTATTTTGAAAGAGGGACACGCGGCCAGCGCCGTGACTATGCCGTGATCTATGACGGCATAACGCTGCTGCCGATCCACGAGATCGGCATTGCACCGCGCCGCATGACGGGCTTCACGCAGACCCAGATGGGCGGATTGAGCGACGACGGGCAATTTCTGGCGGTGACGAATTTCACGCCCGCGCAATCGGTGAGCATTGTCAATCTGGCGGGGGCGAGCTTTGCCGACGAAGTGCCGACGGCGGGTTGCGGGCAGATTTATCCCGCAGGCAACCGGCGCTTTGCGCTCCTCTGCGGCGACGGGGCGATGCGGATGCTGACGATTGACGACGCAGGCGCGGTGAGAGGCCAGACGGACAGCGAGCCTTTCTTCGATCCCTTCACCGACCCTGTGCTGGTGCAGGCGGCCCGCAAGGGCAATGATTGGTTTTTCGTGTCGATGGACGGCTATATCCATGATGTGGATGTTTCGGGCGACACGGTGAAGCTCAAAGAAAAATGGTCGCTGCTGAGCGATGATGAACGCGAAGACGGATGGCGCACCGGCGGCATTCAGGCGCTGGCGATCCACGAAGCCGACAACAAGCTTTATGCGCTGATGCGGCAGGGAGGGCGCGAGACTTACGAAGAACCCTGCGATGTCGTCTGGGTGTTTGATCTCGCCACCCACAAGCGCGTTGCGACGATTGACCTTGTGAACACGACGCTGGCGATCAATGTGAGCCCTGACGCGAAGCCCATCTTGACGGGCGCGTCGTTTAAAACCGTGTTGCCTTACTGGTCGCTGGCGCTTGTCTCCATACTCGGTGCCAAATTTGAAGAGCTTGATGTGGTGAAACCGGCGCTTGATGTTTATGACGCGACGAGCGGCGCGCATTTGCGCACGGTCGATCACGCGGCGAATTTCGCCACGTCGCTGACGCAGCCTTAAAGGAAGCAGGCATGATGCTCGATCCTATGATTGATCTCGTGTTGCGCGGCACGCTGGCGATTGTCCTCGTGCTGGCGGCGCTGCACAAGCTGCGCGACCGCGCGACATTTCAGGGGCAACTCGCGGGATATGACCTACTACCCGAGGCGCTCATCCATCCGGCCTCGCGCGCAATACCGCTCATCGAAATTGCGGTGGCGTTGTTTCTGCTGGCGCGGTCGGAACATGCCGCGCTCAGCGGCGTGCTGATCTTTGTCGGCTATGGCGCGGCGATGACCGTCAATCTTGCGCGCGGTCGCCGCGAGATTGATTGTGGCTGCGGCGGGGCGGACGGTCGCCAACAATTGCACCCTGCCCTTGTGATCCGCAATCTGTTGCTGGCTATAGGTGCTGCGGCGATTTCATGGCCGCTTGATGCACGCGTGCCCGGCTGGGCTGATTATCTGATCGCCGGTTTTGCCGTGCTGGTGCTTGTGGCGCTCTATACCGGATTTAACAATGCTGTCGCGCAGGTGCCCGCGACGACACGTCTGAAAGCCTGACAGTCATGACTGAGATGGAAACCACGCTTCTCGCATCGAACCTGCTGCTCTGGGTGCTTGTGCTGGGGCTGGGCGGCGTTGTTGTTTTGCTGTCGCGCCAGATCGGCGTGCTGCATGAACGCATTACGCCGGTGGGTGCGCTGATGGTGGGGCGCGGGATGCAACCCGGTGATGCATCGCCTGTGTTCCGTCTCGACAATCTCAATGATGCAGAGGCGCCTGTTGTCATCGGCGAGGCCCGCGAAGACGGCGCAAGCACGCTGACGTTTTTTGTGTCACCCACCTGCCCTGTCTGCGCTTCGCTGTTGCCGGTGCTGCGGAGCCTTGTGAGCCAGACCGATGGTTTGAAACTGGTGCTGGCGAGCGACGGGGACGAAGACGAACACCGCGCCTTCATTGCGCGCAAGGGTCTTGGCGATCTGCCTTATGTGCTGTCACCCGATCTCGGCATGAGCTTTGGTGTCAGCAAATTGCCTTATGCGGTGCTGGTCGATGCGAGCGGCACGTTGCGCGCGCACGGGCTTGTCAATAATCGCGAACATCTGGAAAGCCTGTTGGAAACCGAGCGCGAAGGCGTTGCTTCCATTCAGGACTATATGAAGCGCGAGAACCTCGCCAAGCTTGATGGCGTGCGGAGGGGCACATAATGGGACGGCTTGACCAGTGGTTTGAAACACGCACGCGCGAAATTGCGCGCGGCACATCGCGGCGCGGCTTTCTCGCCTCGGCCAGCGCCTTGATGATGGGGGCCGCTGCTGTGCCGCTCCTGCCGGTGGCGCGCGTGAGTGCGGCGATGCCGACCGACGGCGATGCGACATCTTGCGACTATTGGCGCTACTGCGCGATTGACGGATTTCTTTGCGGTTGCTGCGGCGGCAGTCCGTCGTCCTGCCCGCCCGGCACTGTTGTTTCCGCTGTCACTTGGGTCGGCACCTGCCGCAACCCGAATGACAATAAGGATTACATCATCTCCTATAATGATTGCTGTGGCCGCAGTTCCTGTGGCCGCTGCGCCTGCCAGCGCGACGAAGGCGACATGCCGCTTTATCGCAGCGATGCGGCCAACGACATCAACTGGTGCGCGGGCTCGACCGCCGACATTGTTTATAATTGCTCGACCGCCGTCATCATGGGCGTGAGCACGGGCGAGTAGGCGCGATGGTTTTCCGTCTTTGCCTTTTTTCTCTTATAGGCTTCGTTGCGAGCACGGGGGCCCTCGCCACACCGCATAATGATTACATGCTGAAATGTATGGGCTGCCACGGGCCGGACGGTGCGGCAGTAGTGGGTAAAGTGCCGCCGCTGAAAGATCATGTGGCGCGGTTTCTAGGTGTTGAGGGCGGGCGCGCCTTTCTGGTGCAGGTGCCGGGCGCTAGGCAAACACCGCTCAACGACAAAGCGGTTGCCGATTTGCTGAACTGGCTGGTTGTGCATTTTGATAGCGCGCATGTGCCTACCGATTTTGTGCCTTATACGGAAGCAGAAGTGAAAGCTTTGCGCGCGCACCGCATCGGCAATGTGGTGACGACGCGGGCCGAACTCATGCGGGCAATTGAGGCGCATCAGGCGGAGTGAGGCGCGACACCTCGCGGCGGAAGCGGCCCGGTGTCGTGCCTGTCCAGCGCACAAAGGCACGATGAAAATTTGTCGGGTCCGTATAGCCGCAACGCAGACCGATTTCCCCAGACGAGAGCGACGAAGCCAGCAACAGACGCTCGGCAATGTCGCGGCGTGTTTCCGTGACCAATTCGACGAAAGTCTTCCCGACTTCCGCGAGGCGGCGCTGCAAGGTGCGTTGCGACATGTGGCAGGTGCGGGCCGCGCCGCCGACAGACACGTCATCCGATCCCAGACGCGAGACAATGTAGAGGCGGAGCTGCGAAACAATGTCGGCTTTGAGGACTGAGGTTTTTTCGATACTGCCGAGGTAAGCATCAAGCGCATGACCCAGCGCGGGATCGGCCCCGGGCATCGGCAGGCCGAGAAGACTCGCGTCGAAAACAATGCCGCTCGCATCTTGCAGGAACCAGACAGGCGAACGGACAAAACGTTCCAAGGTCGATTTATGTTCGACCGGTCCGTAGAACACATGCACCTCGCGCGCGTTCCACTGCGGGCCCACGGCAGCTCGCAAAACGCCGAGGAGCACGCCGAGGGTGAAATCAATATCGGCTTCCAACGCCGCCGACAGCCGCTGACCAACGCGATAGGTGAGACGCACATGACCCTCGCTCGCCGGTTCGAGCGAGATGGTGGCCCCTTGTTGATAGGTTGCAAGATGCTTCGCCGCCAGACGCGCGGCGGCCCCCAAAGTCGGCATAGCGGCGACAGCGCGCCCCATGACACCCAGATCGCTCAGGCGGGTGCGCAGGCCCAGCTTTAACGGAAAGAGCGGATCGCCAGTTTCGAGCGCTGCAAGTTCAAGCGTTTTCATATACCGGCCCTGGCCGATATAGGCTTCATCGTCATCGATCAGGCTTTGCCAACGCTCGTCGAAACTTGCGAACTGGCTGCCGCTGATTTGATACTCGGTGAGAAAGGTGCGCAACATGCGCAACACGCTCGCTTTGATGAGAACATCTTTCGCCATCTGACCGCCGCGCTCTCAGGCCGCGCTGCAGGACGCACCGCCCAGCACACAGAACTGCGCGCAGAAGCGGTGATTGAGCGCAACGGGTTTTGACGCCTCCGCCAATGTGGTCCCCATGTCAAAATCGTCAGCGTAAGGCAGAAGCGTGCAGCTGACGACATGCGGGACGGCACGACCCCTGGCTTTCACCACCATGCGCGAATTGGCACACATGACGGAAGCCGGTGACTTGTCCAATATAGTCCAGCACTGTTCGGTGATCTCCGGCACATCATGCGCCTCATCCATTTCGGGAAAGAGCACGAGGCGGGTGGGATGCGCCGCATCAAGCGCAAGACCGAGCTCCGCATAGAGCGCGGCAAAGCCTGCGCGCGTTGTCGCTTCGTCCTCGCCCCAGATGGTGCGGCCCGCGACGGAGATATCGAAACCTTCGGCGACCAGCCATGTGAGGCCGTCGAGCGTCGGGGCCCATGAACGGGGACCGCGCAGGTCTTCATGATCGCGCTGGCGGTAGCCGTCGAGCGAGACGCGCAGCGAGAGCTTGCCCGGATGCTCGGCATTGAGCGTGGCGAGTGCGGGCTTTACATGCTGCATCGGCTTCATGGCATTGGTGAGGATGAGGACGCGGAAGCCCGCTTCGAGTGCATCAGCCATCATGCCGATCATGTCGGGGTTCATGAAGGGCTCGCCGCCCGTGAAACCGATTTCGGCAGGGGGGTGCGCGAGGCCCGCCGCCTCGTCGAGAAAGGCACGGACTTCGGCGCGCGTCAGATAGACCAGCGCGTCATTACGCGGGCTCGATTCAATGTAGCAATTGCGGCAGGCGAGATTGCAAAGCGTGCCGGTGTTGAACCAGAGCGTGTCGAGGCCGGTGAAGGCGACATGCGCGCGCGCCGACCCGTCCGCCGTAACAACGGGGTTTGAGAATTTGGCGGTGGTTAGCTGGTCGAGATCCATGACATGCCCCTTCGACATATCTTACGCCCGGAACCGGACAAAGGTTTCATGGGCGATGCGAGAAAAGGCACATTTTTTTGAGGGAGGCGTCAATCTGCGAGGAACGCACGGGCGGCGGCGAGGCGGCCTGCAACCGTGACGAGGCAGAGCGCGGCAAAAGCATAGGCGATGGGTCCGAACCATTGCGGCCAGAGGCAGAAGGCGATGAAGGCGACAATCGTCTCGCCGCCTTCGGCAAGGCCTGCCGCGTAGTAAAAGCTCTTTTTGCCCTGTGCTTCGGTGGTGAGGCCCCTTTTTGCGGCAAGGGCTGCAAGGCTCAGGAAGCTCACCGCGGTCAGCACAAAGCTTGCGACAAGGGCGAGCGCGGGCCAGAGGTTTTGCGGTGCGGCAGCGGCAAAGCCCAGAGGCACGGCGACGTAGAAAACATAGTCGCAGACGACGTCGAGATAGCCGCCGAAATCGGTTGCCGCCGTTTGGCGTGCGACCGGCCCGTCGAGGCCGTCGAGGATACGGTTGAGAAGGATGAGGGCGAGGCCTGCGCCGAAGTGCCCGCCCGCGAGGGCAAGGCCCGCGGCGACACCGATGGCGGCACCGGCGAGCGATATGGCGTTGGCGGGCACACCGCCGGTCACCAAGAGGCGCGCGGCGGCATTGAGCGGCGGGTCGATGAGGGGGCGCAAATGACGGTCGAACATGGGGGGAGGTTATCGCGCCGGAAGCGCCCGTGCAAAAGGACCTGACAAGCTCAGAAAAACGGTTACAAGGGCGCGCCGAAGTGCGTTCATGGGGGCGCAATTGGTGAAATATCGCGTTCATCTGAAACAGGATTGCCGCCTATTATGAGCATGACAGACGAAAAGGGCCGATTGCGCGCCCGCGCCATGCTGCGGCTCGCGCGCCAGTGGTGGCAGCGCAAATATGTGGCCGACGTCGAGCATGAAGCTGTGGAGCAACAGGTTCGCGCCGAGGGGCGGCTGACATCGCGCTACACGTTCATGGTGACGATGTCCTGCGCCATTGCCATGCTCGGCCTGCTGCTGTCGTCACCTGCTGTTGTCATCGGCGCGATGCTGATTTCGCCGCTGATGGCGCCGATCATGTCTTTGGGATTTTCGCTCTGCGTGCTCGACGCGCGACAAATGCGCAAGGCGCTTGAAGGGCTCGTCATCGGTATTGTGACGGCGCTGGCGATCTCTTTCATCATTGTGCGCCTGTCGCCGCTGACCGATGCGACGCCGGAAATTCTGGCGCGCACGCAACCCAATCTGTTCGATCTTCTGGTCGCGATCTTTTCCGGCCTTGCAGGCGGCTACGCTGTCATCAAGCGCAAGGGCGAGGCCATTGTCGGTGTGGCCATTGCCACGGCGCTGATGCCGCCGCTCGCCGTTGTCGGCTTCGGCCTTGCGACCGGCAATATGATGATCGCCAAGGGCGCGTTCATGCTGTTCATGACGAACCTGCTGGCGATCTCGCTGAGCGTGACGCTGCTTGCGAAATTCTACGGCTTTTCGAGCGGACAGGGGCGCATTCACACGGCCTGGCAATTGGCGTTGATCGTTACGGTTTTCGGCGTGCTGTCGCTGCCGCTCGGCGTCGCGCTCAAGAACATCGCCTATCAATCCTACATCACCAAGGTGGCGCAGAATACGATTGCCGATTATTTCGGTGCGAACAAAGTGCGCATCTCGATTTTCAAGATCAATTTCGCACGCGAGGACGGACCGCTGATCGATACGGTGGTGCTGACGTCGGAATATCACGACCGCGCCCAGAGCGAGCTGACCACGGCCCTGCGCGAAAAGACCGGCAGCGATATCGATCTGTCGCTTGATCAGGTGGTGGTGGCGCATGAAATGATTGCCGCGCCCGCCCTGCCGCAGGCCAACAACACGATCGCGCCGCAGGCGGTGGCTGTTGTGACACAACGTTCGCGTGCCGACGAAATGACGGCATCGCTGCAACAGGCCGTGTTTTTTCCGGTCGAATATATCCGCGTTGACGTACCTACACGGCTGGCGATCATCTATGCCAAGCCCGCCAAGGGCGTGAGCATTGCGACGCTGCATCAATTTGAAGCGAGCCTTGCGGCGCGTTACCCCGACTGGGTTGTCCGTGTGGTGCCGCATGTGCAGGCGCTGCCACCGGTGACATATGAAACCGGTGCGGAGACGCCGAACGAAGACGGCATGGAGCGGCTCGACGATATTATCTGGACGTTGTTGCGCTGGGATGTGGGCAATGTGGAAGTCGTCGGCTTTGCCAGCACAAGGGGCGAGCTTTCACGTTTTGACAATACGTCGCTCGCCTATCGCCGTGCGAAATGGGTGCGGGCGAAATTGCTCGATGTCAAAATCGTCAGTGCGCCGCGCGCGGAATATCGCAGCTTCCGCCAGCGCGACGACGAAGAAGAATATGGCATCAACCGCTTTCAGCGCGTGGATGTGCGCCCGATGCCGCTGGACGACTGAGCGAAGCTTGCCGCTTTGCCGGGCGTCATGACAGCAGACATCAGCAAGCCGACCGCAAGACCGGCCAACATGCCGGGCATGCCTTCGTAGATCATGCCCTGCAGGCCTGCCTGACGCCACGCGAGTGCGACGCCGACACCGACAATCATCATCACGATGGCGGTGACTTCATTGACACGGCGACCCAGCGCCAGAAGCGCTAGCATGGGCCCGAAGGCCACGGCCAGCGTTGACCAAGACAAGATCACAAGATCGAACACGCTGCTGCTGCCGCGCAGCGCGATGAACAGCGCAAGACCCGTGACGCTGGCGGTTGCGATTTTCAGCATCCAGGGCTTTTCCAGCCGGTCACGCGCAAGGTCATGGGTGATGGCGGCAGAACAGCTCAGCACGAGCGAATCTGCTGTGGACATGGTGGCGGCGAAAATGCCTGCGAGCACGACACCGACGAGCACCGGCGGCAGAAGCTCAACGGCCAGCGTGGGCAATGCCAGCTCCGGATCGAGTCCGCCGAGTTCGGGCAGGTAGAGACGCGACAACATGCCAACACCTGTGGCGAGCGCATAGAAGATGATGAAGAAGGAATAGTACCAAACCCTAGCGGCACGCATGCTTTCCGGTTTGTCCAATGCCATGAAACGCACCATGACATGGGGCTGGCCGATGACGCTGAGACCGGCAAACATCCAGCCGACGATGAAAAGCAGAAGGCCCGCGATGCCGGGCATCACCATGTCGGGTGGCGTCAAATCAAGATAATCGGGTACGGCGCGCCATGCCTCGATGACTGCATCCACGCCGCCGAGACCGGCAACGCCCGCAACGAGCAGCATGGTCATGGCCGCAAGCATTACCACGCTCTGCGCCACATCTGTCCAGATGGAGGCGCGGATGCCACCGGCGCTGCTATAGGCGAGCACCATGAGCGCCACAATCCATGCGCCGGTCGATTGTTCCCAACCGAGCACGCCATGCAAAGCTTTGCCGCCGGCGGCGATCTGCGCGGCGGAGTAAGAACCCAGAAAAATGACCGTGATGATCGCAGCCATGCGCCGCCAAACGGGCATATCACCGCCCGACCATTTGGCGAGAACAGCACCGAACGAGGCTTCGCCGGTGCGTTCCGTGGCTTGTCGCAATTTTTTATGAATGAAGAGCGAGGCGAGAAAGTCGCCGAGAATCCAACCGAACATCAACCAGATCGATGCCAGACCCGCGACATAGGTATAGCCGATGACGCCGATGAACATGTAGCCGCTGTTATTCGTCGCCACGGCGGACAGGCCCGCCATCGAAGGTTTCACGCCACTGCTCGCCAGATAGTAATCCTTGCGAGAATTGTCTGCGCGAAATACCGATGCGAGCCCTATACCGAGGAACAGGGTGAGAAAGAATAGAAAACTAGCAATGATCATCAGGCTGCTTTGCTTTTCTCTGAAGTTTTATCCTGCTGCATAATGAGCGCGTCATGGAGCACGCGCACGGCAGCGTCGAAACTTTTGGGATCGATGAGGAATTGCACATCGACATTGCGGATCTGATATTGCATGCCCATCACTTCGATGCCCGCCTCGTGAAGCGCGGTGAGCGCCTCGGCGACGAGACCCGGCTTTGAAATATCGCTGCCGATGACGGAAACCATCGCCACCGTCTGGCCGGTGATGGTGGCATTGGGGAAACGCTTTTCTAGATCAGCCACGACGCGGCGCACCAATGCGGATTTCGCCGCCAGATAATGCGTGATCGTATTGGCGTTCGACGCTTTCGACACGATCCACGCTTTGTGGCGCGTCAGTGTTTCGAGAATCTCGGTGTCGAAGCCTTTGACGCCGACCATGTCCTGCTCAAAAAACTGCAGGGCACAGAGCGAACGGATGCCGGTGATGATTTCGACACGCGGCTTGTCCGACACATAGTCGCTGCAGATGAGCGTGCCGCCGTCTTCGCGGTCGAACGTGTTGCGGACGCGGAGCGAGATGCCCGCCTGACGCAGACCCTGACCAGCGCCGGGATGGACAGCTTCCATGCCGAGGTTTGCAAGCTGGTCGGCAACATCGTAATTGGTGCGACCGATTTTGCGGGCTTTGTCTGTGCCGACGAGGCGCGGGTCGGCTGACGAGAGATGAAACTCTTTGTGGATAATGGCTTCGCGCGCTGACGACAACACCGCAAGACGCGAGAAAATGATTTCAGAATAGCCACGATCATAGCGGCGAACCGTACCGGCCTTACTCGCCGCATAGCCGGTGATAATCGGAAGCGTCGTTTCGACGTCGATGGTTTCGAGGGCGGCTGAAATGCGCTCGTCCAGCGTAGGCGTTTCGCTATCGCCCCAGCCGGTGAGATCGACGAAGACGGCGTTGACGCCACGGTCGCGCAGCAGAAGGGCAGTTGAATGGGCACTATGCGCCTCACCCAGACCTGACAACATTTCGCGGATCGTTGCCAAAGGCTCCGTCAGCAGAAACTGGCCGTGGGCCCGCAACCGGTCGAGATCTTCAAGGCAGGTGCGCATGGTGTCGATGCGATCGTCAACGAATTGATTGGCCTCGATGCAGCTTGCCGAGACCGTGAACATTTCATTGTTGCGCGAGCGCATGGCGGCACGCACATCGTCAAGGGCTGCCGACCAATCGGCGTCCGGTTCGTCGGATACGAATTGGGCGAAGACACCCGCTTCGCCGTTTTTCTTATGTTCAAGCAGCAGGTCGGTGATGCCCGCAAAAGCGGAGACGACGAACATGCGGCGATAAAGATCAGCGCCTGTGCGGCCACCGATCAGAACATTGTCGAAAACCGTTCGGGTGGCAGCCATCGAGGTGCCGCCGATTTTTTCGACGCTATGGAGTTCGGTCATTTGTGTCCTGTGGATTATCGCGCGGCGGTCTCAGTTCGCGGGCGCGGGAACTTTTACTAAATCGGGGTCGGCCGGATAAGCACCGCTTTTGTCATGCACTTCGTGACCGGTGACCGGCGGATTGAAGACGCAGGCCGTGATGATGTCGGTGCGGGGGCGGACGATGTGCTTATCGTGCGCGTTGAGCGCATAGAGTTTGCCGGGGCTCAGCTCATGCGTTTTGCCTGTGCCGAGATCCTCAATCGAGCCTTCGCCCGAAATGACAAAAACCGACTCAAGATGGTTTTTGTAATGCATGTGGATTTCGGTGCCGGCATAGAGCGTGGTGATGTGGAAGGAAAAGCCCATGCCATCATCCTTCAAAAGGATGCGCGCACTTTCCCATTGATCGGCAACCACATTTTTATCGGTGCCGCGAATTTCGGCGAGATCACGTATCAGCATATTGGTCTCCCTTAATCAGCTGCAACAACGAACGGCGGGGCAAGCGCAAGACGGACACAGGCCTCGACAATGTCGAGACCGACGACCAGCACATCATCGTCGATGACCAGCGGGGCCAGCACTTTGACGATTTCGTCGTGTGCACCACTGGTTTCAATGATGAGGCCGCGCTCAAATGACGCCTTGGTGACGCGGCGGGCGGCTTCGGCGGTTTTCATGTCGAGGCCGCGCATCATGCCGCGACCGCGTGTGTCGAGACCATGTTCGGTAGCCATCGCGTCGAGCCTTTTGGCGAGATAGTCACCGCGACGGGCTACGTCTTTTTCAAAGGCATCATCCGTCCAGAAATGCTTGAGCGCGGCAGTGGCCGTGACGAAGGCGTGGTTGTTGCCACGGAAGGTGCCGTTGTGTTCGCCGGGCGACCACTGGTCGAGCTCCGGGCTGAACAATGTCAGCGCAAAGGGAAGACCCATGCCGGAGAGCGATTTGGCCAGCGTGACAATGTCGGGCTTGAGGCCTGCTTCTTCAAAGCTGAAGAAACCGCCTGTACGACCGCAACCTGCCTGAATGTCATCGACGATGAGCAATGCGCCGTGACGCTTGGCGATCTCGGCGATCTGACGCAACCATTCCGGCGAAGCGACATTCAAGCCACCTTCACCCTGCAATGTTTCGAGGATGATGGCGGCGGGCTTATCGAGACCACTTGAAGGATCTGACAGGCGCTGCTCAAGAAGGTCTGCCGTGTTCACCTCAGGACCATAGTAGCCGTCATAAGGCTCGTGGCTGACATGATTGAGCGGCACGCCAGCGCCCATGCGCTTGCCTTCGTTGCCCGTGCAGGCGAGTGCGCCGAGCGTCATGCCGTGGAAACCATTGGTGAAGGCGATGACTTTTTCGCGGCCTGTGATCTTGCGCGCGAGTTTCAGCGCCGCCTCAACGGCGTTGGTACCGGTCGGGCCGGTGAACATGGCACGGTAATCCAAACCACGGGGCTTCAAGATCAGCGTTTCGAACGTGTTCAGGAATTCGCCCTTGGCTTTGGTGTGCAAATCCAGACCATGAGTGATGCCATCGGCCGTGATGTAATCAATGAGCGCCTGCTTCAGCAGCGGATGATTATGGCCATAGTTGAGCGTCGAGCAGCCGGACAGGAAGTCGAGATAGCGACCGCCGTTTTCGTCATACATCCAGACGCCTTCGGCGCGGTTGAACAGGCGCGGCATGGAGCGCGCGTAAGAACGGACTTTCGATTCACGACGTTCGTAAATCGCCATGTCGGGCAAAGATCGGGTCGGGCTCGGGGTGAGTGTCATACTGCCTCCAGGTCGGCCTCTGTGGCCTCGATTGAATGGGCGCGCTGGCTGAGGGGTCCGATGGTGACCAGATACTCAGTCGCGTGGGCGCCCGCAAAATGGGCTTCGCGCTCGAAATGCGGCGCTTGGTGAAGCTGTGCGGAACGATGGCGCGCGAAGGACTTGAAGAGGCCCCAGGACGCGGCATTGTCTTTGGTGATCGTCGTCGTGAGCCGCAGCGCATCACGCGCGGCGCGGCGTGTCAGAATGTGGTCGAGCATGCGCCGAGCGAGGCCAAGGCCACGGGCTTCCGGCGCGACCGCCACCTGCCAGACGAAAATCGCATCCGGCTGTGCGGGCGGGCGATAGGCCGAAATCCAGCCCATGAGCGTCGCCCGGCCATCTGTCTCCATGCGCTCGGCCAGCACACATGTGTCGGCGAAATGGCTGCATTGCAGGAGATTGGCGTAGGCCGAATTGGTGTCGAGCGGGGGTGAAGCCGCGATCAGGGCCGTGACAGCCGGGCCATCCGCCGGTGTGGGCGCTCTGAAACGGATATTGTCTGATGTCGTCTTATTGTCAGGGGCATACGAAATTAGTTCGTCCTCCGAAGCAATTTTAAGGTGAAACAGGAGTTTCCTGTCTCGATCTCGTGCAGCTTATAGAGGAAATAAGGCATTTTTTCAACCTTGGCGGCAAAATCGGCGGTTTTCTGCGATAGAATTGCTTCGGCTGTGAAAGTTTCTCATGCTGGAAGCCGCTTGGCAGGGGGCCGGCAAAACGATACTCGTGGGGCTATGGACAGGCAGATCACAGACCAGACCTTGCGGGCGCTGCGCCGCATTCTCCGCGTGACGGACCAGGGGGGCCGCAAGCTGGCGGCTGCGACCGGCCTGACGCCCTCGCAACTGATGGTTTTGCAGCAGATCGAGCGCGATGATGCGATGACGCCCAGCGCCGTGGCCACAACCCTCAAATTTGGGCAGGCGACGGTGACCAATATCGTCGACAAGCTGGAAGCGGCAGGTTTTGCCAGACGCCAGCGAAGCGAGCGCGACAAGCGGCAGGTGCATTTGCAGGCAACAGACGCCGGCCGCGCCGTGCTCGCCCAAGCGCCTGATCTCTTGCAGGAACGCTTCCGCGACCGTTTCGAGGCACTGGAAGCCTGGGAACAGACAATGATCCTTGCCGGACTTGAACGGCTGGGGCATCTACTGGACGCAGCCGACATTGACGCCGCGCCGCTGATCGACGCAGGTATCATTGACCGCGACATAGAATAGACATTTTACCGCATTTAAACGCAGTCTCAGCACGTCCGCTGATTTTGAGGAAACGCCCGCATGACGGTCGAACAATTCACCGCCTTTGCCATTCTGGGCGTGACGCTCGTGCTCTTTATATGGGGGCGCTGGCGCTATGACGTTGTGGCGGTGGCCGCCCTGCTCGCCGTCACACTGACGGGGCTGGTGCCCGCGAGCGAAGCTTTCTCGGGTTTTGCTCATCCTGCCGTCATCACGGTTGCCGCCGTGCTCATCATCTCGCGGGGCTTGCAGAACGCGGGCCTCGTCGATGTCGTCGTCAAGCTCATCGGGCCGCTCCGGGGGCGCGAAAACTTACAGCTTGCCGCGCAATGTATCGTCATCGCGCTTCTGTCGAGCTTCATGAACAATGTCGGTGCGCTCGCCCTGATGCTTCCCGTCGCCATGCGCAACGCTTATCGCGACGGCTATTCACCCGCAAAGACGCTGATGCCGCTGGCCTTCTGTTCGCTGCTCGGCGGGCTCACCACGCTCATCGGTACGCCGCCCAATATCATCATCGCGAGTTTCCGAGCCAAGGAGACGGGCGCGCCATTTGCCGTGTTCGACTATGCGCCGGTCGGACTTGCCATCGCGGTGGCGGGCATTGCCTTTCTGGTGCTTGTGGGCTGGCGGCTGATCCCGCTTGCTGAGCGCAAATCAAACGCTGCGCCTGCTTTTGAAATCGACGACTACATTGCGGAAGCTGAAATTCCCGAAGGCTCGAAGGCCGAAGGCATGACGGTGTTCGAGCTGGAAAAAATCGCCGACGATGAAGTCATCATTGCCGGTGTCATCCATGATGATCAGCGCCGCCTGGTGCCGACGGGCTATCACCGCTTGCGCGCGGGCGACACACTGGTGCTGCGCGGCGACACGGAAGCGCTCAAGGTGATGATCGACGGCGGCGGGTTGTCGCTTGTCGGCAATCAGCAATTCGGTCGCGAGGATCTCAAATCCGAAGAGATTGATCTTGTCGAGGCCGTGGTGAGCGCCGACAGCATGCTGATCGGGCATACACCGACTACATCGCGTCTGCGCACCATGCACAGCGTCAATCTGCTGGCCATTGCGCGGCAGGGCAAACGCATCGACGAGCGCATCCGCGAGGTGGTATTTCACGCGGGCGACGTTGTGCTGTTGCAGGGTTCACGCAGCGCCATGAGTGATGTTCTGGCGACCATCAACTGCCTACCGCTTGCCGACCGCGCCATTTCCATCGGGCGGCAAAGGCGGCTTGTGCTGGCGGGCGGACTATTCATCGGCGCGATTGCGCTTGTGGTTGCAGGGCTTGTGCCGGTGCAGGTGGCTTTCGTGCTCGCAGCAGCCGGTCTCGTTGTGACCAATATCGTGCGACCGACAGAGGTGTATCAGTCGATTGACTGGCCGGTGATCGTTTTGCTCGCTGCGATGTTTCCGGTTGGCGGGGCGCTTGAGGCAACAGGCGGGGCGGCGCTTGTTGCGGGCTCGATCCTCGATATTTCGCGCGGGCTGTCACCTGTCTGGGTGCTGCTGATATTGCTCGTCGTGACGATGGCTGTTTCTGATCTGATCAACAATAATGCGACCGCCGTGCTGATGGCACCAATTGCCATTACACTTGCAGACCGATTGGATGCGAACGCCGACCCGTTCCTGATGACGGTTGCGATCGGTGCGTCCTGCGCTTTCCTCACGCCCATCGGGCATCAGTCGAACACGCTAGTGATGGAACCCGGCGGCTATCGCTTCTCTGACTATTGGCGCGTTGGTCTGCCATTGCAGGTCGTCATCGGCATTGTGGCACTGCCGATGATTATGCTGTTCTGGCCGATGTGAGGCGTTCGAGTACTGCGATGCGGTGCTCAAGCGAAAAGACGTGGCCTTCGCCTTCGATGATGCGCAACTCCTCAACCGGCAGATTGCTGAAGCGGCGCTCGACATCTTTCGCTGACACAAAGCCGTCTGCCGCACCATGCCAGACGACCAGCGGCGCGATGAGCCCGTCGAGATTGACCGGCTCCGGACTTTGAAGAAGGGCGGCCTCCTGCGCCACACCGGCGTGCGTCAGTTCCAAGGCTTCGAGGGTCTGGGTCGCCATGAATTCGAGGAGCGCCGGATCGTTGGCCATCAGCTTGTGATCGACGGGCGAACGCTCAAACGAGCGCAACAATATTTCTTTCACGATGCCGCGCGCGAGCTTGGCGCGTATCAGCGCAAGAGCGGCTTCAGCGTACCAGGGCATGCGCCTCATACCTGCGTAGAACCGCCCGAGCACGTCAACGCGGTTTGTCTCGAGATCAGACGTAAAACGTGCCGACCAAAGCATGAGACGCGGCACGCGCGCGCCAAGGCAGCGGGCGACTTCGAGTGCGAAAGGCGCACCGGACGAGCGGCCCGTGACATAGACTTCCTCAAGCTTGAGCACGTCAGCCAGATGGGCGATGTCGCGGCCGACACTTTCAAACGACATGGCGGGGTCGGGTGTCGAGCGTCCGGTGCCGGGGCGTTCGGGTACAATAAGACGCAAGCCAAGGCCCATCGCGGCGCTGATCTCGCTCTCGCGCAGATTGCTATTGGACAGCACGGCATGGAGAAAGATAACCGGTGTGTCGCTTCTGCGACCATAATCACGGTAGGCAAGCAGACGTCCGTCGGGCAGCGCAACATGGTCGCGCTTGCCGCTCAGACCCGAGCCGCTGATGACCGGCTTGACCGATGCGGATGCGACGGGATCGCCGGAGCGCACAAAGGCCGCAAGCTGACCAAGCTCTGCCAGATGCCGCACCATTTCGCTCTGACGATTGACGCCCAATTTGGTGAATATGCCCCGAAGCTGATTTCGGGCTGTGTTGACGGCAATGCCGAGTTGCGGCGCGGCGTCGGCGAGCGACAACCCGTCCTTGAGCAAATTGGCCAGGCGCAACTCGGCCGGCGTAAGCCCGAGACTTGCCCGTAGCAAATGATCATGGCGCACGAGAGCGGTGCGATCCGGCAGGATCAAGGCATGTGCATCAGCATGGAGCGGGATTGCTTCGGCGGTTGCAAGCAGGCGGCCGGCATGAGCTGCATCGACCAGAAAGCCGGAAACAGATTGCATCGCCGTGCCGTCTTCAAAATTGAACAAGACAGGCATGATGCCATCGCCGTTCTTCAATGCGTCACGGGCACCGCGATAGCGCTTCTGATTTTCCGGATCTTCCATGGCAAAGATTTTACCCTGCCCCAAGGGCTCGCAAAATGACGCAAGCAAATCAGGGACGGAGGGCGATGTGGAGATGATGCGCTGATCGCGCCCGATCAGGACATAGACCACTGGAAGCGGCGCGGCCTGCGTCTGCCCGCCCGCTAACCCGCCGGACACGGCCGGTGCGGATGCCTGCAGAACACGTCTGGCGACATCTTCTGCACGGTCGAGATGGGGCAGCAGCGTTTCTGCCATTGCTCCGCCGTCGGAGAGACTGGCCGCTGTATCGTCTAAATGAGGCTCGAGCGACGTATAGACATCGATCAAATCTTCCCATCGGTTGGGATCGGACGCGCAAGCATATATGGCGTCCAGAACGACGGACAAGACCTCTCCAGACTCAGACATGCGCGACAGTAACCCAAAACCCAAACTATGGGCGCATTATAGGGTTACGCGCAGCCAAGAGAAGACCGTCGTCCAATTTTATCCATCAGTGACCCCCATATCCGCCTGAGGGCTTAGGGGCGGATATGGGGTCGGTCGGCGGAAAGGGGTTGCAGTACTATCCAGCCGACCTCTTTGTAGCGATTTGCACCTAACTCACGGCACAGCGGAGGTGAAGGCCGCGACGCCTTGCACTGTATTTTCAAGGTTCGGTGAACCGTTGCTCGAAATCGCGTAGGAGATTGCCGCACCTGTTGCACCGACGCCCGTGAGGAAGCCTGCAACGGTCGCCTCACAGGTTGCACCCGTGCAGGCGGGGCCACCGGCCGCAGCAACCGGCACATGCGAGTTGGTAAAGCCTGCACTATTGAGAAGGATCTCACTGGTGCCCGGTGTGGCGGAACCGCCGGTGGTCAGAATATTGTAAGTGAAGCCACCGATGGCGACATCGAAGTCCACACCGACGCGCGCATCGCCATAAGCTCCGAACGCGACACCGAGCGTGCCGGAGAATGTGCCCGGTGCCGCCGAGCCATCGGCGATGGTGGGGGCCGTCGCGCCGGCGAGCGTGTATTGCGCCGTGCCGCTGGCGGGAAGGGACGTGGCCAGTCCGCCGGTGACAGTGTGGATTGCCTGATTGGCACCCAGTTCGATCTGGTTATTGGCCAGATAAGCGCTTGTCGCGGTTCCATTGCTCCAACGCGACCACGTTAAACCGTTGGCGCTGCCGCCGGTAACGGTTGTCGTGCCTTTGTTATAATTTTGAAAATTGCCGGGCACGCCGAATTGCGACAGCCCGCCGCCATCTTCGTGCGTGATCGTGTCGTTCTGTGCGCCGTAAGAGCCGAGGCTGCCGGTGACAACGTTGTTGCCGGGGCCAATGGCCCGCACCATCATGTTAATGTCCTGATCGTAAAGGACATCATTGCCGATCACCTGAAATAAGGCGCTGCCCATGATGGCGTCGCTGCTGTTCTGATAGATCGCATAGTTGATGCCCGCGTCGCGGCCCGAGGGGCCACCGACAATGGCTGAACGGATATCAACCTGACAGGTGGTGCTGACGCAGATCGAACTGCCGACAGGACTACTAATTGTGTAGAAGGCGATGGAGCCGCTGATCGGGCTTTGCGAAGGATCGACGACCCCGCCGAGGGTCGAAATGTTATAGATAACCTCGCCGCTGGTTTCCTGCATGGTGACAGTGGCATCAAGACCGAGCTTCCACTGGTTGCCACCGCTGGCGCCGAACAGAATGGCGGCGCTGCCGTCGAAGACACCCGGTGCGAAAGCACCAGAGGCAAAGATTGGCGCGGTGGCCGCACTCAGCGCATAAGTGGCGATGCCGGACGTTGGCAGCGCATTGTTGTTGATCGGTACGCCTATGAGATAGGGCACGCCTTGCCAGCCACCCACCGTAAAGTAGCTCTCATCATTTTTGAGGATGGTGCCGCCGTTCCAGCGTCCGATCTGCATATAGGCTGTGCCCGCAAGATCGGCGATCACACCGTCGTTGAGCCGGTATGTTCCCGAACCGTTGCTGGTGCCGCGAAATCCGATGAACGCGCCGCTCTCGTCGAAGACGAGATCATGGGTGATGGTGGCTTCGCGCTGACCCGTCAGGATGGGCGCAAAAAGCGCGTTGCCAAAATAGGTGCCGCTCGCGGGTGTGCGGAACGGCGCATCAAGGGTACCGCTCTCGACGGCAGCCTGATCACCGCCGCCGCCACCACCGCCACCCGCATCATATGAGCCTTGTGTAAAGGCTGCCGCGCCAGACAGGCGCGTGGAACGACCTGTTGCATCGGGAGGGGAAGAAAAGTCAATGATCTGATAGGCGATGCCGACCGAGGACGCCGCGTCACCGCCGATCAGGCCATAAACAACCGCGGTGCAATTGGATGTGGGGCATGCGATGCCGCCCTGTGCCACGGCAATGTTCGGCACAGCAAAGCGGCCCTCGGCAGGATAGTTGATGGTGGCCGATGGTGCCGCCGCGCCGCCCGCCGTCGTGATGAGATAGGTTTTGTCGCCGGGCATGGCGACCGCAAATTCGACACCAACCTTAAACAACGGGCCAAAAGTGAGCCCGAGTGTGCCGGTGAAAGTGCCTGGTGCCGTCTGACCTTTGTCAAAAGTCGGATTGGTGGCGGCCGCAAGCGTGTAGCTCGCGTAACCTGTCGTCGGCGTATTGGTGCCGGGTTCGCCATAGGCCAGATGATAACCCTGATAAGATGTGCGCCCGAGTTCGGCAGTCGTGGGGCCGTTGTAGTCGTTATAATAATTGCCATGGGTCTCGCCACCAGCCCAGCGCTCGATGAATACCTCGCCATTGGCATTGCCGCGTTCAAGACTGTCGTTGGAGTTGCGCTCGAGATCTTCGTTGGCGCCGTCGCCGACCGTGTAGCGGTTCAGCTCACCATCATCACCGATTGTGACCGTGACATCGGAGCGCTGGTCGATGCCGACCGCATCAGCGGCATAAAGGATGATGCGATCGGCATATTCTGTTCCGGTGACAGGTACGATGACACCGGTGACGGGCGGCGTACCGCCGTAGCCACCGCCGCCATTTCCAAGCGCATCATCTGCCACTTGCGCATTGCCATCGGGACCACGCTGATCGGCGGACGAGTATTGCGTCTGATTCGAGGCGTATTGCGGAGCGCCTGCCACCGGCGGCGTAAATGTACCTGCCACACCGCCGGACGAGGCAAGATAACCCTCGCCCTTGGCAAACTCCTGTTCTTCACCGCCGGAGCTCACCGTTGCCGTTCCGCCGTTGACGCGGCCATCAAGACCACCCGATGCCGAAGCAAAGGCCGAAAAGCCACCACCCGTTGTCGTGATCGACGAACCGTCATGTGTCACCGTGATCGGTGTGCCCTTGCTATCGACGCGCAGGCTGCCCGACACGATTTCGATGGCGAGCGCGTCGCCCTCACCTGTGATGCGGAAAGACGATCCTTTGGGGACCGTCACCGTGCTGCCGTCCGCGAGTTGCAATTGCAACAGCGCGCCGGTGACGGTGACAAGCGCACCGGCGGCGAGGTCTGATGTGTCGCCGCCACCTTCAACCGAAATATTGTTCGCACCGAACAGAACCGGCACGGCGGCAGCCGGCGTGACGGCGAGTGCAAATGATGAGAGGACCGTCAGGGCCGTGACAAGGCCCGCGCGATTTTTGATGATGTTTTTCATGGGTGCTTCCTCGCGGGGGACGGGCGGTTAAAAGTCAATGCTGAGCGCAACGGAACCGACAACGCGGTCGTAGGCGTTGATCGGAATATTGCTATCGGCATGGGTGTAGGAAATTTCCGGATTGATTTTGACGCTCTGGCTCAGCGCATAGCGCAGGCCCGCTGCCAGGTCAGTGCGCACCGTTGAACGCGATTTGAGGAACAGCGGCTCAATCGCCTTGTAATTGTCGGTTTCAATGGCTGCCGTCGCATAGGCCGAGAGATCGCTCAGCACTTTGACTTCGGTGCCGACGCGGGCACCTGCAAATTCATAAGACAGGTTTTTGGCTGTGCTATGCGAGGCTTCTTCCACACCGGCGTAGAGACCCGCGAAGACATAGGGTTGCATAGCGCCACCGAAATACTGGCCGATGGTGGCACCCAGCGTGAAACGATCGGTGTTCTGGATGCTGGACGAGGGGAAGGTCTGGTGCGCGTATTGAAGATAAACGCCGTAGTCGGTTTTCGCTTTTGTGGTCAGCGTCCATTGGCCCAGCGCACCCAATGTGTAGCGATAGGGCTTGTCATCGACCCAGAAGCTTTGGACCTGTGCGAGAACCGTGAATGTGCCCCAGTCCGGTGTGTTCTGCGACAGACCGATGTTGAGACCGGCATTAGCCTGATTGAATTGTTCTTCATTGGCATTGCCGCGATAGCTTGCCGACAATTCCGCGATGAATTTGCGATCAATCGACAGGCCATGCGTCAGCGTCGTGACGCCCGAGACTTCGCCGAACATATCTTCCTGCGCGGTGGCGCCGCCGCCCAACGTGGCAAAACCGAGGCCAGCAAATGCGGGAATGAGGATGCGGCTGTCGCTCGTTGAATTATTGACGTTGCTATCGTAGCCCGCCTTGAGCGTGACATTGCTCTGTATATTGGTGCCGCCACCCGAAAGACCTGTGTCGAGTGCACGCACATAACGGTTCAGCGTTTCGCGCACTTCGGGCGGAATGTCGCTCTGGCTTTCGACGGTTGCCATTTCGCGTCTGGCAGCCTCCGGCTCGTTGATGGCGAGATAAGCACGGCCAAGCTCGGCGCGCGCCTGCATGTGATCGGGCTCGACAGCAAGGACGCGCTCAAAGGCGGTCACGGCTTCGCCGCCGCGACCGGAATCAACGGCGGCAAGACCCAAGACATAATCAAAATCGGGTTGACCGGCGCGGGTACGCTCTTCCGGCTTCAGCAGCGCATAAGCACCTTGCGCATCATGCGCATTGAGACGCTGCGTCGCGTCTTCGAGTGTTCCCGCCCGCGCCACGATGGCAGACATGGACATGACAAAACCAAGAGCCAGAAGCCCCGCACCAAACCCGCTCAAACTCTTATTCATGCCCCGCCTCAGATCAAACACCTCGGGCCCGCTCCACAACCGGAGGAGGCCCACACTATTGAGACTCAGAGGGTAGAAAGCAGCGCCCGATGCGGCATGACGCATTTGCACTATGGCGTGGCATTAATGAGCGCAAAGCCACACTGGCGACGCGGTGATTGTCCGGTGCGGCCCACTCTGGCATGGTTACTTCGTCATTGAGGATGAAGGGCGGCGGGCGCATTGGAACCATCGGACGACATGCGTTCGCTTCGGCTTGATCCTGAAGCACTTGAGATCGCGCAGGCCCGTCTGCTCGTCGAGCGGACGCGTGGATCGGCGATATCGGTTTTCGCTCTGCTTTCGGTCTATAGCGTCACGCTGACTTTCTCCGCGCCTGTTGCCCATGTCGCCGCTTGGTTTGCGACCGCTGTCGGGGCCATCGGGCTGACACTCCTGTTGCCGCGTCTCTATCGAGACAGCGGCATCACATTTGAAAATGTCCGACGCTTTCTCAACTGGCACACCGCAATCTCCTGCATCACCGGTGCGGTCTGGGGGCTTGGCTCCATCGCCCTCACCGACCTCACTTCCGAGATCAGCATATTCTCGACGGGTGTTGTTGTGCTCAGCATCACGCTCGGCGGCATCTCTCCCCAATCGGCTTATCGTCGCTCCTATGTCGGGCTCGCGACCTGCGCCATGTTGCCTTATGCGACCTGGCTCCTTGTCATGGCACCCTGGCCTTTCAGCGGCGTGGGCGCCGGTATTTTTCTCGCTTATGCTTTTTTTATGTCGGCCAGTGCACGTGTCGAGATCGGCACGCGCGATATGCTGGCCATCGGACAGAACAAACTGCTGATCGAACAATTGCGCGTGCAACGCAACGCCCTGCAGCTTGCCAATGAAGAAAAGACACGCTTTCTCGCCGCCACCAGCCATGACCTCGCACAGCCCCTGCATGCGCAGGGTTTTTACCTTGCAGCATTACGAGAGAGACTGAAGGACGGCGAGCAACTGGCGCTCTTGTCAAAAATCGAAACAAGCTGGCGGGGGTTGGGCAACTTGCTTGACGGGCTGATCGACGTGTCGCGGCTTGATGCGGGCGTCATCGTGCCGGAAATGCGCCCGCTTGATGTCGGTGCTCTGGCGCGGCGCATCGGCGATGAATTTGCGGCGGCCGCCGCCGAACGCGGTATCGGCGTTGAAGTTGAGATGACGCCCGCATTGGCACGCAGCGACGCGCTGTTGCTGACGCGTATTTTGCGCAATCTTGTCTCTAATGCTGTGAAATTCACCGACGCCGGGGGCCTCGTCCGCATTCTCGTGACGCTGGAGGGCGACAAGATTGTGCTGGCGGTGGAAGACACGGGCTGCGGCATCCCGCCGGACAAGCTCAATGTCGCGTTCAATGAATATGTGCAGCTTGGCAATCCTGAACGTGACCGCGAAAAGGGTCTGGGGCTGGGCCTGTCAATTGTGCGACGTCTGCTGCGGCTCCTCGATCTGCCGTTCGAGTTTTCCTCCGAACCCGGGCGCGGCACGAGGGTTGCGCTGACGCTGGAAGCGATCACCGAACCTGTCGCGGGCGGGATTGAACTGATCGACAATGCCAAAGCGGATGACGCGGGGCGGATCGGCGCGCTGTGCATTCTGCTTGTTGATAATGAAGACGCAATCCGCGCAGGCATGACAACGGTGCTGACAAGCTGGGGGTGTCAGGTGTTTTCCGCTCGCTCCGGCCGCGACGTGCTCGACATTCTCGATCAGATCGACATGCGGCCTCAAGTTCTCCTCGTCGATCAACGGCTAGGTGAAGGAGAAACCGGATTGCAGGTGATCGAAAAAGTGCGCGATGAAATCAACGACACGGTGCCAGCGATCATCATGACCGGCGATATCGGCACAGACGGTGTCGCGCTCACCACCGCCAATCTGTCAGTCATTCACAAACCTGTTGAGCCGGAATATCTGCACCGGTTGCTTCGGCGCATTGCGCTGGCCGCGAACGAACCTGCGGCTAGTTGATAAGACCGAGACTGCGGGCCTTGTTGACGCAGGCGGTCCGCCGCGAGACGCCGAGCTGGCGGAAAATAAACTGAATATGGGTTTTGACTGTGTTCTCACTGATATTGAGAACATCCGATATGCGCTTGTTGGAATAGCCTTCGGCAATGAGTTCCAACACTTCGAGCTGACGCGGGCCGATGAGATGATCGCTGATGGCAGGTGCTGACGGCTCGCTCACGCCTTGCGCAGGCGCACGCGGACGTGTGTCGATGATGCTCCACATTTCATCGGACAGAAATATTTCGCCCTCAAGCACCGTGTCGATGGCCTTGCGCAGCACAAGAGAGGGGGCCGATTTGCTCACAAAGCCGCGCGCACCGAGATTGAGCACGGTTTCAACGGGCGGCATGGTGTCGATGCCGGAGAGAATGAGAACGGGCGTGCGTACATGGCGCGCCTTGAGCGCCTGCAAAAAAGCGACACCGTTCATTTCCTCCATCACCAGATCGCAGAAGATCAGATCGAAATTATTGTCCGCCTCGATGCGACGCACGGCCTCGCGCGGTGAGGCAAAGCATGTGCAGTCATAGCGTTCGTCGAGCGAGCGGATGACCTCGCGCAATCCATCGAGAAACATATGATGATCGTCGATGAGCGCGATGCGAAGCGTCGGGGCGGCAGGTTTCGTCATGGCCGCGCCACGGCGCATTGCGGCACAGGATCATAGAGCGCAGGCAGAAGCGCCTCCCAGCCCGTGCCGTGGGCCGCCTCATCCTCCACAATCAGGCGGGCGCAATTTTTGTCGGCAAGCGCATTCATATAACTATCCAGTATGACCGGCGGCACGGTTTTGTCCCTGCCACCGGCGTAATGTATTTGTGCGACAGAACCAAGCCTCGCGGCTTCGTCACGCGGGTTGAGCGAACCTTGCAGGGGCGGCACATGGTGGTGGGTGGCGAAAGCCGCCACATCGAGCGGAGCGGCGATGGTGACCAGTGCCACCACATCGTTCCGCCGCGCTGCCAGCAGTGCCGCTATGACGCCGCCGCCGGAATAGCCGATCAGTTTAACGTGTGTCGCATGAGCTTCTGCCACCAATAGCGACAGGGCCTGGCCCATCGAGTCAATCACCCTTTCGGAGTAGCGCGCGCCGGTCCAGAGCGTCCGGTCGCAATGGCGGGGGGCGGGCCCCGCAAACTGGCAGGGTCGCGCGAGATAGGCGACATCGTGACGACCGTCTGCTGGCAGAAGAGAAATGACAGTTTGCCTGACCGGCGTCGGATCAGATGACGGTTGGGTTTTGCTCACATAGCTATAGCCGTCGCCTTCAATGAAAACAGTGAGCGTGCCGTCCGGCCCGGCGGCAAAGCCTGATGGCAGCAGCGCGAAAATATCAAATTCATTGGTGGAGATGGTGCGCGGATGAAAGCCCGCAGGCGCCGCTGATTGCGCGAGATCGCGGCGGGCGGCAGGATCAGGGAGACCTGCGCAAGCGGCCAATCCCAGCAGAATGCCGCAGGGGAGAACGCTGAGCCGCCAATGCTGCACGATTGTCTGAAACATGCCGACCAATTTTTCATTTGCGTTCGACCCGTGGCGCATGAATATCAGGCACTTCCGCAAGCGCGACAAGAGACAATGGGTTCAATACGGGCGGTCAGACATTGCTCCAGCCGCCGTCGATGTTGATGATGCTGCCGGTCATAAAGCCTGCGTCGCTGGCGAGATAGACGACAAGCTCGGCGATTTCTTCCGGCCTGCCGATGCGGCCCATGGGCTGGCGGGCCAAGAAGGCAGCACGCGCCTCATCATAATTGCCTTGCGCGCGCATGCGCTCGTCGAGTGAAGGTGTTTCGACCGTGCCCGGACAAATGGCATTGCAGCGAATGCCCTGCGTCACGAAGTCAGCCGCGATAGAGCGCGTGAGGCCGATCACAGCGGCTTTGCTCACGCCATAAACAAAACGGTTCGGCACGCCGATGACGGAGGATGCGACCGAGGACATATTGATGATATTGCCGCTGCCCGCCGCGATCATCGCGGGCAGAAAAGCACGCGCCATGCGATAGGCCCCTTTGGCATTGAGCGACATGGAAAAATCCCACGCCTCTTCATCGCAATCGAGGATTGTGCCGTTGTGGACAAAGCCTGCGCAATTGAAGAGTACGTCGATGGTGCCGACCTTGGCCGCGAAGGCGGAAATTGCTGTCGCATCTGTCACGTCGAGACAATGGGTCTCGCCGCCTGAAAAATCTTTCAATACATCCGCATTGATATCGGTTGCGATGACATGAGCGCCTTCGCGCGCCATAGCATTGGCAGCGGCGCGGCCGATGCCCTGCCCCGCCGCTGTCACCAGCACGCGTTTGCCCGCGAGACGCCCGGTGCTATTCACTTCGTCACTCGGCATAGAAGACTTCCTCCAAGGGGGACCATTTTTCGTCCTTCGGCGCACTCGCCAAGGGCTGTTGGCAGGGATCGGTGAGCGCCCACCATTGACGCGTCGGCTCGTGGTCCGCCATGCGCGCCATGTCACCGGTGAAATCATCGCCTGTATATTCCCAATGGCTGAACAGAAGATTTTCCGGCTCGCGCAGATAGATCGAATAATTGTTGATATGGCAGGCTTTGATCATCGCGAGCACGTCGGGCCAAGCGGCGGCGTGAAGTTTTTTGTATTCCTGAATTTTTTCGGGCCGGACCGCAATCACATGACCCATGCGCTGAGTGTTTGACGCCATCACCGCCTCCTCTTCATAAACCACATGACCTATGCCGCTTTGCGCACAGATTGCGTGATGACACTCAAGCGCGCAATGGCTTGCCAATCCCAATCAATGCCCAGACCCGGTGTTTGCGGAGCTTCTGCATGACCATTCTTGATGGTGAGGCGCGAGGTCGTGATGTCATCGAGCTGCGGGATATATTCAACCCAGCGCCCATTAGGCACGGCGCAGGCGAGCGATACATGCAGCTCCATCAGAAAATGCGGAGCGACATCGATGTTAAAGGCTTCGGCCATATGCGCCACTTTGAGCCAGGGCGTGACGCCGCCGATGCGGGCGCAATCAACCTGCACAATGGCGCAGGCCCGCTGCTGCAAGTATTCACGAAAATGCCCGATGCTGTAAATCGATTCACCGACAGCGATTGGAATGGTGGTCGATTGCGCCAAGCGGATGTGACCGCCGAGATCGTCGGCGGGCAAGGGCTCTTCGATCCAGCCGAGGTCAAACGCGTCAAGCGCATGGGCGCGGCGGATAGCGTCGCCCACCGAGAAGGCCTGATTGCAATCAACCATCAATTCGAAATCGGTGCCGACCGCGCGGCGCAAGGCTCCGACGCGCGCCACATCTTCGCTGACATGAGCTTTACCGATTTTGATTTTGACGCCGTGAAATCCGTCGGCTTTGGCGCGGTGAGCATCATCGACGAGCGCTTCCTGCGGCAAGTGCAACCAGCCGCCTTCGGTTGTGTAAACCGGCACGCTTGATTTGGCACCGCCTGCGATTTTGTGGAGCGGCAGCGCAGCACGGCGCGCCCGCAGATCCCACAAGGCCGTGTCGATGGCGGCAAGCGCGAGCGACGTAATTGCGCCGACGCCGGTGGCATGGGTGTGAAAATGCAGGTCGCGCCAGATCGCTTCGATCCCGGCGGCATCGCAACCGATGAGGCGCGGCAGCAAATGATCGACAAGGAGCGCCACGACAGACGAACCGCCGGTACCGATTGTATAGCTGTAGCCTGAACCGGTCGCACCGTCGGCGTCATGAAGGCGAAGAAGAATGGTTTCCTGACAGACAAAGCTCTGAATGGCATCGACACGTTTAACCTTGGGCACCAAGGGCACCACGAATATTTCGGCCTGCTCTATGCGTGCCATCTTATGCGTCCTCTTCAGACCTCGGTCAGTCGGTACAGGCGGGCGGCGGTTTCGCCCCAGATCAGGCGGCGGGTGTCCGTCGAGTGATCGCTCAACCAAGCAGCGCAAATGTCGATCCAGCGCTCATAGTCGCCTGCAAGGTTCACGACCGGCCAGTCGCTGCCCCACATCAGCCGGTCCGGTCCGAAGACATTGAACATGTGATCGAGATAGGGACGCAAGTCACGGCTCGAGGCATCTGGTCCGGCTTCCGTCAGGAGACCCGATAGTTTGCAGCTGACATTTTTGAAGCTTGCGAAACGCTCCATCGCGGGTGCCCAACCGGCAAAGCCTTCGGGGTCCTTCATACCTTTGGCGATCTGTGGTTTTGCGCCATGGTCGATAATGATGCGAAGGGCCGGATAGCGCGCGGCTAGTACGCAGAGCGCCTCCAGATGCGCAGGCATGACCAGCGCATCAAAACTGAGGTCCAGGGCGATGAGTTCCCGATAGACATCGTCGAAATGCGCATTGAGCATCCAGAGCGGATCGGCGATCGACTGCAGCATGGGGCGGATACCCCTGAAGCGCGGATGGGTTGCGAAATGGCGCACATCGAGCGGCGCGGATCGCGCCTCCATATCGACCCAGCCGACAACTCCGCGCACAAGGGGTGAACGGTCTGCAATGGAGAGCATGAAATTCGTTTCAGCCATGTCGGGGGCCGCCTGCACCAGCACAGTGCCTGACACTGCGTGTGTGTTGGCAAGGGGTGCAAAATCATCGGGCATGAAATCCCGATGGATTGCCGCTTCCGCCGCCGTCGGCCATATACAGAAGGGATTGGCGAGTTGCCAGAAATGCTGGTGCGCGTCGATGATCAAGAGACAACGTCTCCGGACACGGCAGGCAGCGGCACGTCGGCTCGCAACAAGCCTGCACTCACAAGATCTGCCCAGAGTGCCCGCGGCACAGGGGTTTCCGCCCAACGCCGCGTTTCGGCAAATTCGGCGATCGAGCCCACGCCTGCGATGATGCTGCGCACGGCGGGATGAGCGGCGGTGAATTGCAGGGCCACGGCCCCGAGCGGTGTTTTATGTCGCTCGCATATCTCGCTCAGTGATCTGACCCGGGCGGTCACATGGGCGGGGGCGGCTGCATAATTGAAATGCGCGTGCGCACCGGCACCTGTTGCGAGAATGCCCGAATTGAAGACGCCCGCTGCGATGACCGCGATATCCGTGTCAGCGCAAAGGTCCAGAAAGTCGGTGGCACCCTGTTCGAGCAATGTGTAGCGACCCGCAAGCAGCATGCAGTCCCACGGGTGACACGCCACCGCCTCGGCACAGACCTCCCATTCATTGACACCCAGGCCAATGGCCGAGACGTCACCTGAGCGGCGCAATTCGTCCATCGCCTTGTAGCCGCCGTCCATGGCGATTTTGAAATGCGCGGTGTGATCCTCGCCATGCGTCGCCTCACCGATGTCATGCATCAGCAATATGTCGATGCGGTCTGTGCCGAGGCGCGTGAGGCCTTCTTCGAATGCGCGCATGATACCGTCATAGGAATAGTCGAAATGCGGCTCATAAGGGTCAGCGTCGATGAAGAAGGCGCGCTGGGGGTGGTCACCCGCATTGGGCTTGAGCCGCCGTCCGACCTTGGTTGACAGAACATAATCTTTGCGCGGACGGGTTTGGAGGAATGCCCCGAGGCGGCGCTCGCTGAGGCCGAAGCCATAAAGCGGAGCGGTATCGAAATAACGGATGCCTGAGTCCCAGGCCGTCACGAGCAATTGTGCAGCCTCTGCTTCCGACAGCGCGCGATAGAGATTGCCCAAAGGCGCCGCGCCGAAGCCAAAAGCCGGCAGCATCTCGCCCAGCAAGCCTGTCGCACCAAACGTCATATCATCCCCCTATGTTTTATATAGAGGATGTCATTTTATAAGTAAATTTCAATTGAACGCGGGGCCGCACCAAAAGCGTCACTGCTTACAGAGCGGAAAGCCGCGCTGATATGGCCATCGCCGCTTCACCCAATCGCTCTGCCACCTGCTCCTTGGTGATGCGGTTTGTCACCAGCCGCACAAAGGGCGTGGTCAATGCTGCGACAATCGCCTCGTTGCCTTCGCCACGTACCGGACAGGAAATGTCATACACACCTTCCATGATGCGGCTCGGCTCCAGCAAATATCCGCGCTCGCGGATGGCAACACTATCCTGCTCGAGTTTTTTCAAGTCGAGCCTTGGGTTGCTGCGGGTGAGCATGGCCAGCACATGACGGCGCTGGATGCCTTCCATATAGGCGAGAATTATCCGGCCCGATCCCGTTTCAAGGAGAGGCTGGCGATAGCCGACGCGCACAGTGACGCCGACAAGATCGGGGGACTCCGCCCGCGCGATCACGACAATCTGCTCGTCCGACGCGATGGCCAGATGGCAGGGATAGCGCGTGTCGAGCGCAAAGCGGTCCATGAAGGGGCGCGCGACCTCGGTCAGCGCCCTGTATTGCGGACGGCGCAGGCCGATGCGCAGCAATTTGTCCGTCACCTGATAATCGTCACTGTCGGCGGCGCGCTCGACGTAGCCGCGCGATTCGAGCACGACGAGCATGCGGAAAATCTCGCCCTTGGTGCGACCCATCTCCTCGCCGAGTTGCGCCAGCGAATAGGCTTTGGCGCGTTCCGACAGGAATTCCATGATGTCGAGACCCTTTTCGAGCGCGGGGGCCGAATAGCGCAACGCCTCACCATTTGTCTCGCCCCTGCCCGCCTTGGCCTTGGTGCGTTGGGCGGTCTTAACGACGGGTTTGGCGCGCGGCTTGATCGTGGACGCGGATTTGACCGTGGTGCGAACCGGGGATTTTTTCATACGAGGTGCCCGGATTGGGGCTCATGGGCAAATTGACGTCTACGTTTCACAAATGATATGGATATTCTCATATGAAACACGTGTCTCATCTTTCTGTTTGAATGCCGACAGGCCGGGCCCCGAAATTTCCACCATTGAACCTCAAGCTACGGCATTTGACCACACCGATCACGCGCCGGGCTCACCCGCCCCGCGAAAGGGCTTCACCTGATGGATAATATCAAGATCACAGGTTGGCGGAGCCACGATGTGCGCTTTCCGACATCGGGCGGGCGGCACGGTTCGGATGCGATGAACAAGGACCCCGATTATTCGGCGGCCTATATCGTGCTTGAGACAAACCGCACGGATCTTGCCGGGCACGGGCTTACCTTCACCATCGGCCGCGGCAATGATCTCTGTGTGAAGGCTGCTGAAATGCTTGCGGGCAGGCTTGTCGGGCAAAGGCTTGCCGACATCACGGGCGACATGGCGGGCTTCTGGCGGGCGATGACCGGTGATAGCCAGATGCGCTGGCTCGGGCCTGACAAAGGCGTGGTGCATCTGGCCACCGGTGCTGTCGTCAATGCAGTCTGGGACCTCTGGGCGAAAGCGGAAGCCAAACCCTTGTGGCAATTGGTTGCCGATATGACACCTGCGGAGATTTTGGCTTGCGTCGATTTCCGCTATCTCACCAATGCAATCACGCACAGCGAGGCGCTCAACATTCTCGAGCGCGCCGCAGACGGCAAGCAGGCCCGCATCGCAACGCTGAAGCGTGAGGGCTATCCGGCCTATACGACGTCCGCAGGCTGGCTCGGCTATGATGACGCGCTAATCGCCAAGGCCGCACGTGCCGCGCATGACGCGGGCTTTCGCCATTTCAAACTCAAAGTCGGCCAGAGCATTGACGACGACAAACGCCGCGCTGCGATATTGCGCGGGGTGATCGGCGCGGATTGCCGGTTGATGTTTGATGCCAATCAGGTTTGGGAGGTGAGCGAGGCGATTGCGGCCATGAAAGAGCTTTCTGTATTTGACCCGTGGTTCATTGAGGAGCCGACATCGCCTGATGATATTCTGGGTCACGCTGAAATCCGCGCCGCGATTGCGCCGATTAAAGTTGCCACCGGCGAGATGTGTCAGAACCGGATCATGTTCAAACAATTTATGCAGGCCGATGCCCTCGACATTGTGCAAATTGACGCTGTGCGCGTCGGCGGGCTAAACGAGAACCTTGCCACCATGCTGATGGCGGCGAAATTCAACAAGCTCGTCTGCCCGCATGCCGGCGGCGTCGGGCTTTGCGAATATTCCCAGCACCTGTCGATGATCGATTATCTAGTCATCTCAGGCGAAATGGAGGGGCGGGTTTGTGAATATGTCGATCACTTGCACGAACATTTTATTTCGCCCTGCATTGTCAGCAATGGCCACTACGTCGCGCCGGTGGCGCCGGGTTTCAGCATCGAGATGAAACAATCGTCAATTGACGCTTTCACGTTTCGCGGCTGATCGCTTTATGCAATTTTAAAATGACGCGATGCGTTCGATCACCCAATAGCTGGCCGTGATGCCGATGGCATAGGCCGCAAAACGCGTGGCGAAGACGGCATTGATGCGGCCCGCGAACAGGCGTTGCGTGACGAAGATCACGCTCAAGACCGCGGCAATAAAAATGATCTGGCCGATTTCGACGCCGACGTTGAAGAAGAGAAGCGCCAGAGGGATTGCATTTTGCGGCAGGCCGACTTCGGAGAGGGCACCCGCAAAACCGAGCCCGTGCAACAAGCCGAAGGCAAAAGCGACGAGCCATGGTTTGCTGGCGGCAAGCCCCACCTGACCACGCTGCATACGCAGGATTTCGCTCGCCACGAAGACAATCGACAGAGCGATGGTCGCCTCGACAGGTGGCGAAGGCACATGGATGACACCGAGGGTAGCCAGCGCCAGCGTGATCGAATGGGCGAGCGTGAAGGCTGTGACAGTTGCGAGCAAACGTCGTGTGCCGGTGACAATGATGACAAGCGACAGGACGAAGAGAAGATGATCGACGCCCTGAAGAATATGTTCGATGCCAATAATTGTGTAAGCGCGCGCGACTTCCAGCGGACCGGGGCTCGGCACGATCATCACGCTTGGCCGGATCGGCAGAAGGCGCACGACCTGTTCAGTGCCGTCGAGGCGCTCGTAGCGGAGCAGCACGTCGATGCTGGTGCGCGACAGATTGCTGAAAGCGATTTCCTTGCCCTCAAGCCCGCCCGGCACTTTGATCTGCCAACGTTGCACGCTCGCGCCCGACGCATAGCTTGAACTGCGCGGTGTCAGGTCCTGCGCCTGCGGCGGCAGGACCGGCAGGACTTTCAAATTGGTCTGCTCGTCGAGGGCGGGCACTTTCCACAGCACCGCGTAAGTGTCGGCGCTCAATTGCTGCAGATTGAGATAGGCGGGATTGAACTGGTCGGCGCGCGCGCACACGGTGCCCGCAAGTAGCAACAGACATAAGCTCAACAGAAACCGGATCACGGTGCGGCTCATCACGGTGCAGCTCTTCACTGTGCAGCTTGGGGATTGGCGGCGGCGGGAATATTAGCCTCGACCCTGATCTCGTAATTCTTCAGAACCGTCTCGTAATAGACTTTGGCCGTGGCGATGCGCCGGTCGTTTTCCATGTCACGGCTTACAGCCTGACGGGCCTCATCAAGCATCGGCTTGCGCCCGTCGATACGTGCTGACAGACGCACGAGATGTATCCCATAGCCTGACAGGACAGGGCCTTGCCATGTGCCGATGGGGAGACTTTCCAGCGCACTCGCAAAAGCCTCGCCGAAATCACGCGCCACACGCTCCAGATTCGCCTGCGACTGTTCACGCGGCAACAGGCCGGCATCGCCATATGCCGCCTGATCGGCACCGGCCTGAAGGGCGGCAAGCGCTTCGGTAACGTCTGTCTGTGTCACCTCGCCGCGACGATCCGGATCGAACATCACCTGTTCAAAACTCACAACGGGTGGCGCCATATAGCGCGCGGCGTTCTTGTCCAGATAGGCTTGCATGGCAGCATCGTCCGGCGCGTCGGCGCGGCCTGCTTCTTCGGCCATCACATCCATTTTCTGCCGAATGCGGCGGCGGACGACCGGATCATCCTGATCGAGACCGATGGCGACACCTTCACGGTAGAGCACTTCATCGCGGATATAGGAATTGATGAGGCCACGCATTTCCTTTGGCGTCGGCGGACGTTTCCACACTGCCTCGTAACGCTGCAATATGTCGGCGACGACACCATTGTCGATGAGGACCGTGCTCGCGGGCGGCGGCGCATCACGGTTGATGATCCCGTAGGCGGCAAAGAGCAGCCCGCCCAGCACAAGAAAATGTACCAGCGGCTCGCGTATTGCCTTGCTCAGAAACGTCAAGAGCGGGGATGCGGACGCCCCCGCTTTTACTTGTTCCGCTTCGTTCATGACTTCGCTTCCGGCGTGTACCAGACAGGCGAAGACACGGCGCGCTCCTGAATGACAAGCGGAATCGGGTTCGGAATATTGTCTTTATAATTTGCCACGTCGTAATCGGTCCAGCGCGGTGTCGGGATTTCGATGACGCGCGCGTAATAGAAAGCTTTCTGCGTGGCATCGAAATCAGGGTCCGTGAAGATGCCGACGAATTGGCCCGCGCCGATGGCGTTGGTGTAGCGCGCGGTTTTCACATCAACCGTGTTGCCGACCGGCGGCAGTTTGCCCGACGCATCGGGCTTGCGGTCGCCCGACCACATCACATCGAAAATTTTCTCATGCGTTTCGCCTTTGGCATCGACCCAACCTTTAACCACCTGCACGCGGTCGAGATTCGCACCCTCGGGATCTTTCAGGGCCGCAATGAGGAAGGTCGGCACTTTGCCTACGGGTGCTTTGGCAAGATCACCACCCATCGGCACGCCCTTGGCATAGCCGATGGTCGCCACGTCACCTGTGGTATCAGCCTTGTCGAAATCATAGCCTGCGAAGAAACGCAGCGAGATGCGCGGACCGGTCGACGCGTAAACTTCTTTACGCTTCAGGCTGTCCCATATTTCGCCACGCGTGTTTTCGCGCGCCCAGACACCCGTCAGGCCTTGTGCCGCGAAGGTCCAGTTTTTGCGGAGGTATTTTTCTTCTTTCTTGAAGGTGATGTCCCAGCGACCCTTTTGAGGCTGCGTGGAGATAAACTTACCCCAAAAATTATTTTCTTCACCGCCGGTCGCAAGCCCCGTATGCGTGTCCGAGCCCGAGACCATGCCAAACTTGAACGGGTTCGCGCCGAATTTTTCTTCGAGGACCATGCCGCGCTTCAGCGCTTCGCGGGCATATTCCGTTTTCAGATCTTCGGGTTTCTTGGCATTGCCGTTGAGGTCGCCAGAATCCCAAAGTTCGTAACCAGCGAATTCATCGCTCGGCGAGAGAGCGGGATGCGCTTCGCTTGATCCTTTGTACTGGAAAATTTCGACAACCGGTTCCCAGCGTGCCCGCGTCGCCGCCCAATCCGCCGTCAGCGGTGACCCGTCATATTTGTTCTCGGCGAACATCCAGCCATTCGAGAGATTTCCGTTATGCGGGATCGCCAACACCTTGCCACCGGACTTCTCTTCCCATTTGGCAAGCCATGTCCAAAG
>JAUSLL010000120.1 GCA_030649335.1 Parvibaculum sp.
CACACTAAATCGAGTCACTTTGGAATCGCAGGACTCAACATCTTGCGTACCGGTGCAAAGCTGCGGCGGTGATGCGGGGTGACACCGAGCCGCGCCAGCGCATTTAGGTGCATGGCCGTGCCATAGCCCATGTGTTTTTCAAACCCGTAATCAGGATGGGTGAGCGCCATCTCGCACATGATCCGGTCGCGCGTGACCTTGGCGGCGATGGAGGCCGCCGCGATGGAGAGCACGCGTGCGTCGCCTTTGACGATGGCGCGGGCGGGCGTGGTGAATTTCGGAATGCGGTTGCCGTCGATGAGCGCGAAAGCGGGCGGGGTAGCAAGCGCGGCGAGCGCGCGGGTCATGGCGAGCATGGTCGCTTGGAGAATGTTGATCTCGTCGATTTCTTCAACGCTGGCGATGCCGATACCGATGTCGGCGGTGTCCATCAGCTCAGAAAAAAGCTGCTCGCGTTTTTTGTGGGTGAGCTTTTTGGAATCGTTGAGGCCCTGCGGCAGACGCGCCATGTCGATGACGGCGGCACCGGCGACAACGGGACCGGCCAGCGGACCACGACCGGCTTCATCTATGCCGCAGACGCGGGTGGCGGGCGCGCCGTGTTCGGTTTCGAAACTGTAGTCGGGGGCGAGCGGCAGCAGGATCGATGCGACGCGTCGGGGGCGGGGGGATTTGGGTGCGGTGGACATGGGCGGAGTGTGGCGCGGTGCGAGTACAATGTCATCAATGCAGATGGGAACTAAAGCTACGCAAATCTCCATGCAACACAGATAAATCCGATAGCGGACTATTTGGACTCGGAATCGTACCTATTTTTGCTTAGATTTAGGTCTTCAGAGAAAGAGGAAATCATGACCGGAAGACACGGCGTTACATCGGAAAGCAAAATCGGGATTGCTGTTCTTCAAATTTTGGCAGGATCCCCATCGGGGACATCTACCATCCAGTCGCTGATTAAGAAAATCCCGAAATATGTTAACTTAACAGCAGAGGATCGCGAACAATCAATTACGCGACCTGGTGAAGAGATGTGGGAACAAAGAGTTCGAAACATTAAATCGCATGACAAAACGTCGGGAAATTTAATTGCGGAAGGACTGCTTTCTCATCCGAAGAAAGGTTCGCTTTCCATCACTGATGCTGGACGAGCGTTTCTTAAACATAAGGGTCTTTAGGAAAAGCGAGCCTTATAGCCTGGCTTGAACCAGTTTAATTCTGTCTTGCTAGGCGCATCTTTGTCCCAAACAAACCAAGCATAAGCAGTAGTCCCGGAGCCTTTTGGCTCTACACCGACAGGGTAGAACGTAATTCTTTCACTGAAAACCCAAACGCGATTGGGAGGGCAATCGGCAAAAATTGTGTTTGCTCGATTTGCACCTTCAAGAAAAGCAAGACGCAAGAGAAGGGCGAATTTTTTTCCGGCGCGTTCTACTCCAGCCCTTACAAATCCTTCGGCGGCATTGTACGGCGGGTTTGTCACAATGTTGTCGGCTTTGCGTTTGGTGTTGAGAAAATCATGACCTGATTCACCAAAGCCTCGTTCATATAAATCTGAGCTGAAAACATCGCGACCGGTTAGTTCGAGAACTTTGGACATAGAACCATCGCCACAGGCACTTTCCCAAATCTCACCGTCGAACTTCTCATTGTCGATAAGTGCGTGCGTCGCCCACGCGGGCGTCGGAAAGAAGTCAGGACCGTTTAAGTCAGCGAACCGCTTCATTGTTGGCTTGAAGCCACCATTTAGATTGTAGGTCACATCCATGATTTCCCCTCCGATTTCATACATAGTCTAACAGAATCATAGGGTTGGTAAAGAGTCGAGAATGAGTCAAAATGACCCATGCTTTCACTCTTGCCCCGATCAAGTCGGGCGAAGACGAATGGAGTGAGGGGCTGGCGGAGAATTGCATCTGCATCATGGGGTGAGGCAAGACCCTCACCCAACCCTCTCCCAATGGGAGAGGGCTTTGCTAAATCAACTCCAACTGCTTGTCCCGTCCCGGTACGCGGAAATTGCTGCTGTCCACATTCCAGCCGCCGCGCGCGAGGCCTAGTTTTTTGCAGGCCAGTTCAAAACGCCGCGAGATCTGCCAGGCGTAGGGGCCGGTGCCGCGCATGCGTTGGGAGAAGTCTGAGTCATATGCCTTGCCGCCGCGCGTGGAGCGGATGAGGGACATGACGCGGTCGGCGCGGTCGGGGAGATTCTCTTTGAGCCATTCTTCAAACAGGTCTTTGATTTCGAGCGGCAAGCGAAGCAGCACGAAGCCTGCCGACTGCGCGCCGGCATAATGGGCGCCGGTGAGGATCTTTTCGATCTCTGCGTCATTCAGCGCCGGAATGATGGGCGCGACCATGACGCCGACGGGGACGCCTGCTTCTGACAGGAGTTTCATCGCTTCCATGCGTTTGGCGGGCGTAGACGCGCGCGGCTCCATGGTGCGGGCGAGTTTGGCGTCGAGCGTGGTCACCGACAAAGCTACTTTGACGAGATTACGTTTGGCCATGTCGCTCAGAATGTCGAGGTCGCGTGTGACGCGGACCGACTTGGTGACAATGGTGACGGGGTGGTTGAAATCCGACAGGACTTCCAGCACCGAACGCGTGATGCGCCATGTCTGTTCGATCGGCTGATAGGGGTCTGTGTTGGTGCCCATAGCGATGGGCGCGGGCTCGTAGCCTTTGCGCGAGAGTTCCTTCGCCAACAGCGTTGCCGCATTGGGCTTGGCGAAAAGTTTGGATTCGAAATCGAGACCGGCAGACAGACCCATATAGGCGTGGGTGGGCCGCGCGAAACAATAGACGCAGCCGTGCTCGCAGCCCCGATAGGGATTGATGGAACGATCAAACGGCACATCGGGCGAAGTGTTGCGCGTGAGGATGGTGCGGGCCGTCTCAGCCGTCACTTCCGTGCGCAAAGGCGTGGGGGCATCGGGAATGTCCCAACCATCGTCGGTCAGTACACGCGCCTGATGCTCGAACCGCCCGCTGTCGTTGGTCAGCGCGCCCCGGCCACGGCGGCCTGATGACGGAATCTCCTTCGGTGCGAGGGGAGAAGGTTCCGTCAGGCGGTGCGGCCGGAGGCCCGTTGGGCCAATAGGGGAATTGGCTGGGGGACGGGCGGGGTGGCCGGAGCGTGCTGTTTCGTGACGAGCGGTCATGTCGAAAAATCTATCAGATTTTGAGAACATAACAAGAACATTCTTCACCGTTCTTTCCTTCGCAGGCGCAATACGTAAGATGCGCCCATGCTGAGTGTCATCATTCCCACGTTAAACGCCGAAGCCACCCTGCCGCATGCGCTGGCCGCGCTGATCCCTGCTGCCGTGCACGGGCTGGTGCGCGACGTCATTATTGTTGATGGCGGATCGAGCGACGCGACGGCGGAAATTGTCGAAGCCTCCGGCGCGAAATTCATCACGGCTCCGCGCGGACGCGGCACGCAGATGCAGGCGGGCGCGAAACTGGCCAAGGGCACATGGCTGCTGTTTCTTCATGCCGACACGGTGTTGGAGCAGGGCTGGGACACGGAAGTCGAAAAGTTTTTGGAGCATGTTGCTGACGGGCGTTTTCGCGGGCCGGAAGTGGCAGCGGCATTCCGCTTCACGCTGGATGATTTTTCCGGCGCGGCGCGGTTTCTGGAGCGCGTCGTGGCGCTGCGTTGCGCGATCTTCAAACTACCCTATGGCGATCAGGGCCTGCTGGTGAACCGGCGTCTTTATGACAAGCTCGGCGGGTATCGCCCGCTGCCGCTGATGGAAGACGTGGACCTTGTGCGCCGCATCGGGCGTCGCCGCCTTGTGCTGCTGCGCTCCAAAGCGGTGACGAGCCCGGCGCGTTATCTCAAACGCGGCTATCTCACCCGCATCGCGCGTAATGCGCTTTGCCTCACGCTTTATTATCTGCATGTGCCGCCGCGCTATATCGCGCGTATCTACGCTTGAGCCGCGTCGCACAGCTTGTGGTGATGGCCAAACGGCCCGAGCTTGGTCGCGTCAAGACGCGGCTGGGTGCGGGCTTGGGCGCGGTGGAGGCCACACGGTTTTATCGTCAGACTACGTATGATCTGATCCGCCGCATGAATGCCGACGCGCGCTGGCAGACGGTGCTGGCGCTGGCACCGGACCGCACGGTGCATGAACCGGCGATCTGGCCGCGCGATGTGCCGCGGGTGGCGCAAGGCGTGGGCGATCTCGGCGCGCGCATGGGGCGGCTGATGCGTGATCTGCCGGCGGGACCTGTGGTGATTATCGGCAGCGATATACCTGATATTTCGCGGGCGCATATTGCTGAGGCGTTTGAGGCGCTGGGGCGACATGACGCCGTGATCGGACCGGCGGATGACGGCGGCTATTGGCTGATCGGGTTGCGGCGCTCGACGCGCGTGCCGGAGATTTTTAATAATGTGCGCTGGTCGGGCGAACATGCACGCGCCGATACGCTGTGGAACGTGACGCGGGCGCGCCTGAGCCTTGCGACGCTGCCGGTGCTGAGCGATATAGATACGCGTGATGATTATATGCGTTGGAAAGCCGGCCGGAAATGAACCACGATCCGTTTAAGATTTTTCTTGAGGTGCAGCTGGCGCTGCCGCGCAACGGGCCGGGCAGCAAGGCGGCGACGCAGGAAGTTTACGGGTTGCTGCGCGGCTTGCCAGCAAAGCCACGCGTGCTTGATCTGGGCTGCGGGCAGGCGCCGGAGGCTTTTGATTTGCTCGACGTATGCGACGGGCACATCACGGCGGTTGATCTCTTCGAGCCCTTTCTCGACAAGGCGTCGGCGCGGGCGAAAGCGGAAGGCGTGGGCGAAGACCGGCTGGCCTTTGAGCGCGGCGACATTGAAGAACTTGAGTATGACGCGGAGAGCTTTGACCTCATCTGGTCGGAAGGCGCGATCTATCTTATGGGGTTCGCCGAAGGGTTGCAGGCGTGGCAACCGTTCGTGAAGCACGGCGGCTTTGTCGTTGTGTCCGAACTCACATGGCTCAAATCAAAGCGCACGCCGATTGCCGAAAGCTATTGGGGCAATGCTTATCCGACCATGGGCACGGTGGCGTCAAACCGGGCGCTCGCGGTTGCGGCGGGTTATGAAGTGATCGGCACGATGATCCTGCCACTCGATGATTGGCGCGATAGCTATTACGGTCCCATGCGTGAGGCGATTGCGGACGCGCGGCATCGCCACGGTCCGCAACCGGCTTACGATGAGATGGAAGACGAGATCACCGTCTTTGAGAAAAGCGCCGGTGATTATTCTTACGTCTTCTATATTCTGAAGCGGCCTTAGGCGCGCGCTTTCAGCAGATCGCGGATTTCTTCCAGTAGCACCTGCTCGCGCGGCGGAGCGGCAGGCGCAGGTTCTTCGCCTTTGGCGATGCGGTCTTTCAGCTTGTTCATCTGGCGGATCACCAGAAAGAGCGCGAAGGCGACGATGGTGAAGTTGAGCGCGGCATTGATGAAATTGCCATAGGTCAGAACCGGAATGCCGGCTTCGGTGGCCGCCGCCAATGTGGCGGGTGCGGCCTCCATCGTCAGAGCGATAAAGTAGTTCGAAAAATCAACGCCACCCATCAACACACCGAGCGGCGGCATGATGATGTCGCTGACCAGCGATTTGACGATGGTGGTGAAGGCAGCGCCAATGATGATGCCGACCGCCATGTCGAGCACATTGCCGCGCAATGCGAAGTCGCGAAATTCCTTGAACATATTATTTTCTCCGTGCCGCTTTTGGATTCGGATCAAGAGTGAAGGCAGGCGTGTTGAAAAACAAGCCGCCGCTCATTTCTCCTGCAGGCGCGGGAGAATTTCCACGAAGTTGCAGGGGCGGAAACGGTTGTCGAGCTGATGGACGAGGATTTCGTCCCAGCCATCCTTGCAAGCGCCCGGCGAACCCGGCAGCGCAAAGATATATTTGCCGCGGGCAACGCCAGCCGTGGCGCGCGACTGGATGGTCGAGGTGCCGATTTTAGCAAAGCTCACGGCATGGAAGACGGCCGAGAAACCTTCGATCTCTTTGTCATAGACGGACTTGAACGCTTCGGGCGTCACATCGCGGCCGGTGAGACCTGTGCCGCCTGTCGAAATGACAATGTCGACGCCTTCGTCGGCGACCCATGCGAGAAGCTGATTGCGGATCATCGGAATGTCGTCGCTGACAATGGTGCGCGCCGCAAGCGCGTGGCCTGCTTCGGTCAACCGCGCGACGAGCACATCGCCCGACGTATCGGTTTCCGGCGTGCGGCTATCCGACACCGTCATCACGGCGATGTTGAGGGGAATGAAATTACGTGACACATCGATGCCAGGCATGGGGATTGCCTTTCAAGCTGAAATAACGGAACGGCCCGTGAAGACCGGAACGGATATGGTGAGGCCGCAAAATAGTTGCGACAGTTAGTGGACAGATTCGAAAGCGTCGTAAATCGGCCAATCGCCCGACGCACTGACATCCAACGAAGGCGATGGTTGTCCGAGGCGCGAACGATAAATCCAGAAATTCATCACCACGCGTTCAATATAACCGCGTGTTTCCGGAGCCGGAATGCTTTCAATGAAGAGAAACGGATCGCCCTTGAAATTGATCTGGTCAAGCCAGCGCGACAGATTTCCCGGGCCACCATTATAGGCGGTGGTCAGCATGAACAGATTGCCGCGCGGTTCGCCTGATGCCATCAGCGTTTCGATATAGTTCTGCGCGAGCGTCAGGTTATAGGACGGATCGAGCAGCTTGTCTTTATTGGACGACGCGAGCGAGCGATCCTGCGCGATGATGCTGGCGGTGGCGGGCATGATCTGCATGAGGCCGCGCGCGCCCGCGCCCGACATCGCGTCGGGACGGAATTTGCTCTCCTGCCGCATGACTGCATAAAACAGCGCGCGGTCCACACGGAAACCGTTTTGCGGCTTGTAGCCGGGCACGGGATAAAGCCCCGCATTGAGCGTGATCGCACCATTGATCATCCGCGCTTGCGGCAGATTGGCGGCGCTCGCCGCCTGCAATTCAACGGCAGGCAGTTTGAAACTGGCGGCCAGCGCAATCAGCGCTTCGTCGTTTGCGGGATCAAGCCAGCCATGCGCCCGCATCAGTTCCTGCTCGGCCATGTCGCGACGACCGACCTGCACCAGCGCCACGGCGCGCGCAACCGACTGATCCCGGATAAGGGCCTCAAAGCCCGCGCGGTCGAGCTTGGGTTCGATCCAGTTGAAACGCGGTTCGCCGCCCAACTGACGTGTGGCGAGAAGTCCGTAGAAAGTTGCGCCTGTACCGGAGGCGATTTCGAGCATTTCGGCAACGCGCTCCGGCGTGCGATTGGCAAGATAAGCGCGGGCCGCCCAGAAACCACCGGCAGCGCGTGACCAGTCCGAAACATTATTGGCGCGCGCCAGACGCTCGAAATGGCGGGCGGCATCGTCAAAGCGTTCAAGCCGCCATGCGGCAAGCCCCGCATACCAGTCGGCCAGCGGCACTTCGCGGCCATGACGGCGCGCAATGTCATCGGCGGTCAGATAGGCGTTTTCATTGTCGTTCTCGACGAAATAGGACGTCGCCACACGTTCGCGCACCTTGTCATATTCAACATCGGAGAGCGAACGGCGGATGGTGGTCTGGTTCAGATAGGTGAGCGCGTCACGCGCCTTCTGCTCACGGACGATCTTGCGCACCGTGGCGTCCACGCGCGCGAACTGTTCCGAGAAGACGGGCACATCGCCGTCATCTTTGTCATAGCTCACATGCGTCGGCTGACGAAACTTGCGCACCTGCGGACGGTTGGGTGCCGCCGCCTTGCTGGTTTTTTTGCGCAAGGCGAGTTTGTAGATGCGGCCCGAATCCGGCAGGTCCGAATATTCAGCCATCCAGGCCCGCAACTCGGCGTAGCTGGTGCGGTACTGGGCGTGGAGATAGCGGTCGAACAGCACATAGCCCATGAGACGCGTGTCGGAAAGCTGGGCGATGAGCTTGTCGGCCTGTTTCCAATCGCCTTTGCGCTGGACCGTAAAAATCTTGAGATAGCGCTCGCGGTCGGTGCCGCTGAGAATTTCCGGGCTCCAGATCTTGGCGCTGCCGGCAATCGGGGCGGACTGTGGGAGCGCATCGGCGGCCGGCTTGTCGAGCGGCGAATACATGGACGGGAGACCCGGCACGGTGCCGTCGTAGCTGCCTTCGACGGCCGCCGAAACACCGGCAGGCGCGGCGACGGGCACGGGCGCCTTGGCGCGGGCAGGTGTTGCATCATCCTTGATGAGGGCGACGGTACGCGGCGCGGGCATGGGCACCGGCGCGGCAGAAGCGGTGAAAGACGCGACACAGAGGAGCGCGGCGCTGATCAAGGCACAAAGGCCCAACTCGCGCAGAGCAAGTCCGCGCACGTTCCGATGCCCCCGCGTCAACGCAGGAATTTGAGAGGTCCCCCAGATCATGGGCTGCATTCTAGCGACGGAATCCACCCTGCCAAGCTTCGATTCGCCCATTTCGCTGCATGTGCGAAGGAATCTGGTTTTGGGTTAATGGGGGAGGCCATATCCGGTCCGGAATGAACCTTTTTCAGCCGTTTTCTGTCGCCGTGAACACCGCCAACTGCGCCGCGAACGCCCGCTGATAGGCGGGCCGTGCTTCGGCGCGGGCGACATAGGCGGCGAGGTTCGGGTGCTCGTCGAGCAGGTTCGATGATTTCAGTCTGAGCAATACGCCCGCCATCATCAGATCGCCGGCGCTGAATGCGCTATCGAGCCAGTCGGCTTCGCCAAGGCGGACAGAGAGCGCGCCGAGACGGTTGCGGATGCGATCTTCGAGCATTGGCAGGCGCTCGGTAGCCCAAGGTTTGTCGCGCTCGGTGAGCATGGCGTATTCACGCTCAAGGATCGGCGGTTCCATCGTATTAAGCGCGGCAAACATCCATGTGATGGCGCGCGCCCGCGCGTGTGGCTCGACGGGCAGCAGGCCCGCATGATGCTCCGCGATGTGGAACACGATGGCACCAGTCTCGAACAGAGCGAGCCCGTCCTCTTCATAGGTCGGGATTTGTCCGAAGGGGTGGAGCGCCAGATGCGCAGGCTCCTTCATCTCGGCGAATGAAAGCAGGCGAACCTTGTAAGGCTCGCCCACTTCTTCAAGCGCCCAGCGCACGCGCATGTCGCGCGCGAGACCCCGGCCACGGTCGGGGGAATTTACAAAAGCGGTGATGGTGGGGGTCATTGGAAGGCTCGTGTTATTCGTTGATGTCCGGTTCCACGAGCTTGGCGAGCTTGTGCAGCGAATCCTGCCAGCCGAGATAGCAGGCGTCGGTCGGGATCATCTCCGGCACGCCTGATTGTTCGACGTTGATTTCGGTCCCCATCGAAACGGCTTTCAGCGTGACGGTGACACGCATTTCGCCCGGCATGTTGGGGTCGTCAAACTTGTCCGTATAGACAAGGCGTTCGCCCGGCACGAGTTCGAGATAGGTGCCGCCGAAGGCGTGGCCATCGCCGGTTGTGAAATTGCGGAAAGACATGCGGTGCTTGCCGCCGACTTTCGCGTCGAGTTCATGGACGGTGCAGAGGAAACCATAGGGCGGGATCCAGCTGGCAATCGCATCGCTTTCCACAAAGGCGCGATAGACTTTGTCAGGTGTGGTGGCGATGACGCGGTGAAGGCTGATTGTATTGGGCATGCAACTTTCCTCTTTAGGCTGACTTTTAGGACTGACGTTCAACTTTTGGCGGACTGAAAAGCAGCGTGAGATAGCGGCTGAGGTGATCGACACTCTCGGCGGCGATCTCTGCGCCGCCTTTGGCCTTGGCGAGAATGAAGGCGCCCTGCAAAACAACCTGCGTGTGCAGCGCCAGCGATTTGGCGGTCCATTCGGGGCGCAAATGGCGATCCCGCATGGCCGCTTCGATGTCAGCTTCCAGCGTTTCGGCATGCGCGCTGATGCTGCGGTCGCAGGCATCGCGAATGGCGGGGCTCGTCTCGTAGGTTTCCTGCACCATGGTGCCGACGACGCAGGTGAATTCGGGCAGGCTGCCTGCCAGCAGGTCCTTGCGAAGCGCGACATAGGCCAGCACCCGCTCGAACGGATCGGCATGGTCGTGGTAGGGCGCTTTGGCAAACATCGCGGACGTCGTCTCCGACCAATGATCGGCGGCAGCGACGCCCAACTCGTCCTTGCTTTTGAAATGGTGAAAGAAGGCCCCCTTGGTGACGCCTGCCGCCGCACAAAGCTCGTCAACCGAAGTCGCCGAAAAGCCCTTGATCCGGATGACGGACATGGCTGCATCTAGGAGTTTGAGCTTGGCACTCGGTTTTGCGGTGGCTTCAGTCATGGGTCTCTCCTTGTGCTTGACTACATACCAACCAGTCGGTATGTAGTCAAGGCGTCTTTATTGAGGCGCGTGAAAATTGAATTTATGTCTGACAGTGAAGAGGGAATGCGATGACGGCGAGCAAGAAGTCACCCAAGAACTTGGTTTGCGTTTGGTACGACAAGGATGCCGAGGCAGCAGCCCGCTTCTATGCCGAAGTGTTTCCCGATAGTGCGGTGAGTGCCGTGCATCACGCGCCCAGCGATTTCCCGTCCGGCAAGGCGGGGCAGGTGCTGACGGTTGAATTCACAGTCGCAGGCATCCCCTGCATTGGCCTCAACGGCGGGCCGCAGTTCAAGCACACCGAAGCCTTCTCGTTCCAGATCGCGACCGACAACCAGGAAGAAACCGACCGCTACTGGAATGCCATCGTCGGCAATGGCGGCGAGGAAAGTGTCTGCGGCTGGTGCCGGGACAAATGGGGCATCAACTGGCAGATCACCCCGCGCGTGCTGACCGAAGCAATGGCGAAGGGCGGCGCAGAAGCCAAACGCGCCTTCGATGCGATGGCGCAAATGGGGAAGATAGATGTGGCGGCGATTGAGAAGGCAAGGCGGGGGTGATGGGCTGCTTGATTACCGGTCGCCCAATTCCCCCAACCGCGCCTGCAACGCCTGCAAATCCTGCCATGCCAATTTCTTCTGGCCGGGGTAGTCCAGCAAAAACTGGGGCGAGAGCATTGTGAGCGCGGGAATTTCGGTGCCGCTTGCGCGGTAGGGTTTCCACTGGCCGCGCAGACGCGGCAGCGGCGTGTCGATGCCGAGAAGCTGTTTCGGCGCGAGGCCACCGGCGAGCACCAGAATCTCCGGTGCGCAGAGTTCGATCTGGCGGGTGATGAAGGGCAGGCACATGGCAAGCTCGCCCGGATTGGGCGCACGGTTGCCCGGCGGACGCCACGGCAGAAGATTGGCGAGATAGATGCCAGACCGGTCGAGATCGATGGCGGCGAGCATCCGGTCGAGAAGACGTCCGGCCTCGCCTGCGAAGGGCACACCGTCGATGTCTTCGTCGCTGCCCGGCGCTTCGCCGATGAGCATGACGCGGGCCTGACGGTTGCCATCTTCAAAGACGAGATTTTTTGCCGTTTTACGGAGTGAGCAACCGTCAAAACCGGCGACCGCCTCGCGCAGCGCATCAAGCGTGGCGGCACCGGCGGCGAGCTGGCGGGCAATGTCGATGGCGGCGGCGTCATCAAGCGCGGAGACAGCAGGGGCCGATGGCCGGAAGACGGCGGGCGGGGCTTCGCCCATGCTGCGCGACGGCGCATTTCGGGACGTGGTGCGACGCGGGGCCTCATCTGTCACAGCGTCGGGTGCGGCGGCGTCTGGTTCCAGTTGATAGCGGTTCTGAGATTCGTCGGCCAGATGATCGCTCACGCCTGCTTCAACGTAGAAAGAGAGCCGCGCGAAAGCCTCCTCGCGGCTCAAATTCTGTTCTGTCGGGCCGGATTGCGTCATTTTATGCGGGATTCGTCCATGCAGGGGCGTCGCTCTTGGCCTAGTCTAACATGATGGTCAAGATATTGACCAAACACCGGCAAGGCACCATAAACGGCGCGGTTATTTGGCCGCGATATGAGATTTGCTGACTACAATTGAATTCGGGCGCGCGGCGCGCCCTTAGGTGATTTGGGCACGCGGCGTGCCCTTAGGAGAGTGACGAGATGAGCGACCTGCCCGAACGCGAGTTTATGGAATACGACGTACTGATCGTCGGCGGCGGCCCGGCTGGCCTGTCTGCCGCAATCCGTCTGCGTCAGCTTGCAGCCGAACAGGATTTCGACATTTCGGTCTGCCTGATCGAAAAGGGTTCGGAAGTCGGCGCGCATATTCTGTCAGGCGCGGTGTTCGACCCCATCGGCCTCAATTCGCTGATGCCGGACTGGAAAGAGCAGGGCTGCCCGCTCGACACACAGGTGACGGCTGACCATTTCCTCTTCCTCGGGCCTGCCGGTTCGCTCCGCATCCCGAATTTCATTTTCCCGCCCTTCATGTCCAACCACGGCAATTACATCGGCAGTCTTGCCAATGTCTGCCGCTGGCTCGGCACCAAGGCCGAGGAAATGGGCGTCGAGATTTATCCGGGCTTTGCCGGTGCGGAAGTTCTCTACAATGAGGATGGTTCGGTGCGCGGCGTCGCGACCGGCGACATGGGCATCGGCAAGGACGGCACCCACAAGGACAGCTATACGCGCGGCATGGAACTGCGCGCCAAATATACGCTGTTTGCCGAAGGTGCCCGCGGCTCGCTGACCAAAGAGCTGACGCGCAAATTCAAACTCGACGAAGGTCGCGATCCGCAGAAATACGGCATCGGCCTTAAAGAAATCTGGGAGATCGACCCGAAGAAATTCCGCAAGGGTCTCGTCCAGCACACATTCGGCTGGCCGCTGAAAAACGACACGGGCGGCGGCTCGTTCCTCTATCACTTCGGTGAAAACCTTGTGTCGGTGGGTTTCGTGATCCACCTGAACTACAAGAACCCTTATCTGTCGCCCTTTGATGAATTCCAGCGCTACAAGCAGCACCCGTCTGTGCGCGGCACATTTGAAGGCGGCAAGCGCATCGCTTACGGCGCGCGCGCGATCACCGAGGGCGGTTTCCAGTCGGTGCCGAAGCTGACCTTCCCCGGCGGCGCGCTTGTCGGCTGCTCGGCTGGCTTCGTCAATCTGCCGCGCATCAAAGGCAGCCACAATGCGATCCTGACCGGCATGATGGGCGCGGAAGCGACCTTCGATGCGGTGAAGGGCGGACGCGCGGCGGACGAACTGACGTCATACACAGCCGCCTATCAGAAAAGCTCGGTCTATAAGGACCTCAAGCGCGTGCGCAACGTGAAACCCTTCTGGACGCGCTTTGGCTCGATCCTCGGTCTGCCCTTGGGCGGCATCGACATGTGGATGAACCAGCTTGGGCTCGGTCTGCCCTTCACGCTGAAACACGGCAAGGCCGACCACGAGACGCTGAAGAAAGCCTCCGAGTGCAAGCCGATCGATTATCCCAAACCCGATGGCAAGATCAGCTTTGACAAGCTGTCGTCGGTCTTCATCTCGGCCACAAACCACGAAGAAGACCAGCCTGTGCATCTGAAGCTGAAAGATCCGGCGATCCCGATTGCCTATAATCTGCCGACTTTCGCCGAACCCGCGCAGCGCTATTGCCCGGCCGGCGTCTATGAAGTCATCACCGAAGACGAT
>JAUSLL010000123.1 GCA_030649335.1 Parvibaculum sp.
CTCGTCGGTACCCAGTATTTTTGTGATTGACTGGCGTTTGTCATCGGTCATTTTCGACAGACTGTTTGGGGCTTGTCGATAAACGCCAAATAGCGGAAACAAATACCAAACGTCTAACGCCTTGGTTTGTGAAATTCTTGCCAAAGTTTCCCACTCGACGGAATTTCCATAAGGATCAAGGAAAATAACTCCACGAGTATTTTTCCAATTGGTTCCTTTGCAAATGTCTATGACCTTTTCGTTCGCATCTCCTCTCAGCACATCTATTTTTTGCGATGTATACTCAGATGCTAATGCTTCCAGTGCCTGTACATTTCGGCGTTTCATTTCGATAAAATAGAGATGATCGAATGAGGGGGTGCAATCCAGAGCGAGTCTCGCCGACCCTTCGACCACTCGTATGCTTTCTTCTTCATCGAAAAGTGGAGCTGCTGAAAATTCACGGATGCTGAATTCTCCCGATCCAGCGAACGCGTCTATATAGAGAATGTGGAACTTTCCACTTAAGGCGGTGCAGTACGCAGTTAAATAGTCGCCTAATATTTTAAGTTTTAGGAGAGACCAAAGACCGCCGAATTTCTGTGAAGTCATCCTCGCCCCAATTGGTTCGTATGCTGCTAATTAAACATTAGCGCAATAAAACCGGGAAGGAATTGTTTTTATAGAATTTCCTGCTCTAGAATCCGAACATATGGTCCAAGCAGAAGTTTTTATCCCCGTTCGTCATGCCGTGAAATCCGAACAACCGACATGTCGTGTCGCGCACGATGACATAGCCCGCGCCGCCCATCTTGGCGCGTTCGGCGTCGGAGAACATTTCCGACAGGCGCCAGAAATGTGAACCGCCGCAGGCGATTTCGATTTTCTTTTCGGCGACCGGCTGACCGTTCTTGTCATGGAGGATGAGCGCGGTTGTGCTTTTGGGGTGCCACGCGGTCGAGGCCGGATAGATCAGGTGGCAGATCGTGTCGAGGCCATCTGTGCCGAGGCGCAGGAAGAGGCGCGTTGTCAGTCCCGGCGGTTTGTTCGTGTAGGACTGCGGTTCGTCCTTGTAGATGATCGCCGTGTTGTAGATATGCGCGCCGAAAATCGTTTCCGCGCGGTGGCCGCTCGCCTTCTGCTCAAAGCGTCCGAGCGCGTGCAGCCAACCGTCGCCGTCGCCGCCGTCGCGGAAGTCATAGAGGAATTCGACATGGCCGTGGCCGGAGGGCAGCGAGAGCGAGGCTTCGCTGATCCAGTCTTCGACATTGATTTCAACGCTGTCGCGGCGCTGCAAGCGGCCCATGAATTTTGACGCGACGAGCGTGCCGTCGGCGTCGATCAGATCGGCGCGGATCGGCAGTTCATGTTGTTCGGTTGCCATCGGTGTCGGCAGCATGACGGAGGCAAACTCGGCGCGCGGCAACACCGGCAGCGGCATGATGTAGCCCTTGCCCATATGCTCGGCGAGTTTCGCGATTTCCGGATTGGGCTTCAGGTCCGTGCGTTCAACGTTGGCATGCGCAATGCGGCGGTTGCCCTTGGCGCGTTTCACTTCATAGCGGGGCCGCACGAAATAACGTCCGGCGACGATTTCGATCTGGTCGGGCCATTTGGCTTGCGGCAGCAGCGCGTTCACCGAAATGGCGCGCGTGGCGAAAGGCGCGATGGCCTCGCTGAACCATGAGATGTCCTGCGCGCCCATGATGTTGAGGCCGATGGTGCGCGGCGGAATGGGCATGGGGTGCGAGTTCTGGATGAACAGCGTCACTTCTTCGTCGGCCTCGCCCGCCGGCATGCCTGCGTAAAAATCGGCAGGCCATGCGTTCGCGTCGTGGCTGCATGTCAGCGCCATGCCGTCTTCGCCATACATGTCGAGCGCGTATTTAACGACGTCATGGCCTTTGATCTTGATCGCATGGATGAAGAGCGAGCCGGTGAAATCCTTGAGTTTGAATTTCGCACGAATGTCGGCGCTGTCGATCCGGAAGGGCGCACCGGCGGCGGGCATCACTTCGCGCCAGCTTGCGAGTTCGCTGCCGTCTTCACCGAAGAGGCAGAGCCAGAGTTCGGCATTCGCCGCGCCGTGCAGGCCCCAATAGTTGGCGCTTTGCACGCGCGTGTGCAATCCGTCTTTGCCGTTCGCGCCCGCCTGTTCGCGCATCAGCGCAAAGTTGGTCGCGAAGTTCATCGGGTCGAGATAATTTTTCGGGTTGGTCAGCATGTCGTCGGGAATGCGCATGGCATCAAGGCTGACAATGCGCGCGCCCTTGGGGAAGAGATGCAGGAAAGGTGCGATGGTTTTTTCAGCGTCGAACAACAAGACGAGAACGGCTTTCGCACCTGAGCTTGCGAGCGCGCTCAAAGGCTGCACGGGCTTGTCCATTACCTTGCCGCCGAGGTCTTCGACGCGCTGCACATAGGTGCCGACCACATCGAGGCGAGTGAGGTCATAGTAAGCGTGAAAATTGCCGACAGCGTTGGTGGGGTCGAAAACCGCGACGGGACCGGCGCTGGCCAATTCGTCCATCAGCTTGTGGCCGAGCGGTGCGGCGAGCGGGTGGCCGAGTGCCTTGAATAAAGTCGCGCCGCCCGCATTGTTGCCGGGACGCCAGCCATGTGCGAGGTCGGCGTTCTTGAAGGTTTCAATCGCGAGCGTCGTCATACAATCAATACTCAGGAGGCCAATAATCAGGAGGCGTGTGGCGCGGCGGCGTCGCGGATTTTTGTGGCGAAGGGATTGATGCGTTTCAGAAACATCGTGACGCGGTGGCGGCGCTGTTCATGTGCGACGACTTCATCGTCCGTCACCCAGTTCAATTGGATGGCACGACGCGGGCCTTCGAAAGGTTCGTGGCCGTGCCATGAGTTTTCGGCGCGGCGGAAGACGAGCATGGTGCCGCCATTGGGCGAGACTTCTTCGGCCGCGTCTTCAAGGTCGGTGCCCGAACGCAGGATGCGCAGGCGACCGCCGTCCTTGTCCCATTCCTGATTCATATAGAGCAGAACCGTGATGATCTTGGACGGTGTGTCGGTGTGGATCTTGCCGTTCGAGCGGGCGCAGTTGCCGCGCACGGTCACCATGGTCGGGCGATCGGACAGATCGAGGTTGAATTTCTCTTCGATGGCGGCGCGAAACTCAGGCCCTTCGAGTTCCTTCAGCAGCGCGTCGAACTGGCCTTTGATGGGCAACTCGCTCGGCGGAATCGAACCGGTGGACGCGATATGCGGGAAGTCGGCGATGACGCTGTCGAAGGCGGACGCATGGATAAAATTCGGCACCACGAAATAATCGTAAGGCTCCGTTTTCAGCGGTGTAGCGCGCAGGGCGTCGATGTCGAGCAGGCTCATGTCGGGTTCCGGGTCAGCGTTGGGCGAAGCGCGTACGGATCGCTTCGGCGATGTCATGGGTAGCATTTAATGGCGCGTACTCCCAGCTTTCAAGCGCCCCGACAAATGGTCGCGCCGCGCCGGCCGCGTAAATCGCGTCGAGAAACCGCCGGAATTTGGGGGAATGGCCCGTCAGTTCGACGACAAGTACGGGTTTACCGGTAAAGGCGGCTTCGCCGACCATGTTCACGCTGTCGCAGGTGACGATGACGGCATCGGCCTGGCCGAGAAAGCCAAAGTAGGGGTTCTCGCCGGTCCCGTCCCAGACGAGGGCGGGCAGGTCCGCCAGCGCCTCGCGGATGAGGCGGGTTTGTGCCTCGCCGGTGCGCCGCGAGGGCGTCACCATCAGCCCTGCGCCGCATTGGCGGGCGAGGGCGGCCAGCCCCGCGCCGAGACGGGCGGCGGCACCTTCATCAAATTCGTACACGGCGTTTTTGCCACCCAGCAGCACGGCGACGCGCGGATGCGGCAGGTGCGCGACGCGCGCTTCCCATGCTTTCGCTTCGGCCTCGAGCCGGGTGCGCGTCAGTCGGTGCGGCGAGACGAGCGACGAAATAACGTTGTCGCCATTGAGCCGGTCATGCGCGGGCGCCCAGACGAGATCGAAATTGGACGGGCTGACTTTGGGGTTTTGCAGGATGACGGTGAAGGTGCGGCCAGCCGATGCTTTGGCAATCATGCGCGCGTAGGGGATCGACTGGCGGCCCGAGGCGATCAGTAGGTCGGGCCAGGGGGCTTTGATGTCGGCGTCAGGGGCGGCGGGTCCGTGCGGCGCGATCCAGCGATAGGGTGCGGGCGGGGCAACGCGTTTCATCACAGGCGTGAGGCCGAGGGCTTCGGCAATGCCTATGCCTTGGGTTTCGAAGCCCGCCATGCCGTTGGTGAGGACCCAGCAGGAGGTCTTTGGATCGAGGAAACTGGGTTTTTCGGTCATTATCTTGCGCGTTTGGGTAATAATCTTGCTGAAAACGACCAGCACACAGGTTAAACATTGCCTCACCACGCGCCAGTCACCAACGGATAAAGCCATGAAGCAGGCGAAGCTCGATGCCATTGATCTCCAGATTCTTGCCGCTCTGCAAGAGAATGGTCGCATCACCAATGTGGACCTGTCCGAACGGGTCGGCATTTCCGCGCCGCCGTGTCTGCGCCGTGTGCGCGCGCTGGAGGAAGCAGGCTTCATTCAGGGCTATCACGCGGACCTCAATGTGAAGGCTTTGGGTTTCGAGGTGACGGTCTTTGCGATGGTGGGTTTGCACTCGCAGGCGGAAGCGGACCTTCAGGCCTTTGAAAAACTCGTCGGCACATGGCCGCTCGTGCGCGAGTGCCACATGCTCAACGGTGATATTGATTTCATCCTGAAATGCGTCGCGCCGGACCTGTCCACGTTCCAGAGTTTTCTGACGGGGCTGCTGACGCCTGCGCCGAACGTGGCGAGCGTTCGCACCTCGTTGACGATCCGGCAGAGCAAGCACCAGCCCGGTGTGCCGCTTGAGGCTTTGGCCTAAGCGGTCTACCAAGCATCGTCATGCGCGGGCTTAACCCGCGTATCCACGCCTTTGCCACCGTCAACGCCATAAGACGTGGATGGCCGGATCAAGTCCGGCCATGACGTGTCATTAATACAATCAAAGTTCCGTCTTGCCCCGACTTGATCGGGGCATCCAGCTACCACAGCGGTTGACGCAAAGATGGATCGCCCGATCAAGTCGGGGCAAGACAAAGGGGGTGGCAGTGTAATGAAATGGCGGCCGCTTACTTAAACGACACTTTCAAAATCTCATACGACTTGCCGCCGCCGGGCGTGGTCACTTCCACGCTGTCGCCGACTGTCTTGCCGATCATGGCGCGCGCGATGGGGGAGGTGACGGACACCTTGCCCTTTTTTACATCGCCTTCCATCTCGCCGACGATCTGGTATTTCACTTCTTCTTCCGTGTCCTCATCAATGAGGGTCACGGTCGCACCGAACATGACGTTGTTGCCCGACAGTTTTGACACGTCGATCACTTCGGCGCGGCTCAGTTTGTCTTCCAGTTCCAGCACGCGGCTTTCGTTCAGGCCCTGCTGTTCCTTGGCGGCGTGATATTCAGCATTTTCCGACAGGTCGCCATGCGCGCGCGCTTCCGCGATCGCCTTGATGATGCGCGGGCGCTCGACGGATTTAAGAAATTTGACTTCCTCTACAAGAGCTTCGTGCCCCTCAAAGGTCATCGGAATCCGTTCCATGTCGGGTCGTCTTTCTCGTTAGCTGTCTGCCCGACGGGATGTCGGCACAATGGCTGAAGTTACAAATAAAATTCCGCCGGGGCGCGTCAGCGCTCCGAACGGCGGGTGATGAACCCTGATTGTGGGTAGCGTTGAGGCCAAGGTCAAACGCAGAATTTTACTTATCCCGACCCTTAGCTCTTGCGCCCGTCTATTCGGCTGCTGTAGCGGTGCCCGCATAGGACTGCAAAGCTGCCACTTCGAGCTGGCCATTGATGATGGCTTCGATGCCCAGCGAGGCGGCGCGCGCACCGGCCACTGTCGTATAATAGGGCACTTTCATCATCAGCGCCGACCAGCGCAGCGATTTGGAGTCCTCAATCGCCTTGGCGCCTTCCGTCGTGTTGAAGACCAGCGCGACGCCGCCGTTTTTGATCTCATCCACGATATGCGGGCGGCCTTCGAGCACCTTGTTGATGGTGCGGACTTTCAGGCCCTTCTCGGTCAGGAAGCGCGCTGTGCCGCCTGTGGCGATCAGTTCAAAGCCCAGATCGAGCATTTTGGTGGCCGCGCCAAGGATTTTCTCCTTGTCGGAGTCCTTCACCGAGATGAAGACCGCGCCGGATGTCGGCACTTTTGTGCCACCGGCAATCTGGCTTTTGGCAAAGGCGACAGCAAAGCTCTTGTCCAGTCCCATAACCTCGCCCGTCGAGCGCATTTCCGGCCCGAGCAGCGTATCGACGCCGGGGAAGCGCGCGAAGGGGAAGACCGCTTCTTTGACAGCGACATGCTCGCCCGCGAAGGGTTTGAGGTTGAAGCTTGCAAGCGGCACACCGGCCATCACTTTGGCGGCGATCTTGGCCACCTGTTCGCCGATCACTTTGGCCACAAAGGGAACCGTGCGCGAGGCGCGCGGGTTCACTTCGAGCACATAGATCGTGCCGTCCTGCACCGCGAACTGCACATTCATCAGCCCGATGACATTGAGTGCCAGCGCCATGGCGCGGGTCTGTTCTTCGATCTGCTTGATCGTTTCTTTGGGCAGCGAATAGGGCGGGAGCGAGCAGGCTGAGTCACCGGAATGGACGCCTGCCTCTTCGATATG
>JAUSLL010000132.1 GCA_030649335.1 Parvibaculum sp.
TTGCGTAACGCGCGCAACGCCGCTCATACTGCCGGCGAGTGATTTCAGTCCAGGCCATCTGATCCTCCGTGGTCTTCGCAAATCACAGAGAATCATAAGTCGCTGAAATCACTCACTCCTTTTTGGAGCAGGCTCTTAGACCTGTGGCTGGTCTTTTTGCTGCTTTGTTCCGTGCTGGTATCCGGCTGCTACATGTTCGTTTGTCTCATTTTTTGATCCGCTGACATAGCCAGCGATCTGCATGTGAGATGTGCTGCCGTCTCCGGTGTGGAGGCGATTGATTTGGCCGAGTCTCAAAATTGGCCACGTTTTAAAAGCAAAAGACCACTTATCTCCCACGTGGTTCTGCCTCATGAGCGCTTATGCCGGCCAATGTGCTAATGGTAGCAAGTCAGCAACCAAAGGATAGCAAGATGACAAAATTCAGGGTCCGTGCTGTTGCCGCCGTGGCGGGTGTTTTTCTGGCAATGGCAGGAATAAATACAACAATGGCCGCCAATGACCCGACGGAGGACACTCATATGGAAGACAAGTCTGTCACAGCAGCTGTCGATAGCTTTTACAGTGCGCTCAATGTGATGTTCACCGGCGATGGAAGCGCTATGAAGAACGCTTGGTCCCATGCCAGCGACATCACCTATATGGGCCCAAGTGGTGAATATCTGATCGGCTGGGCGCTAATCGAAAAAGAATGGGACAAGCAATCCGCCGCCAAATTGGGTGGCAAAGTGGTCCCTGAGGATGTCCATGTTGTCGTGAGCGGCGATGTAGCCATTCTGAATTGCATTGAAGCCGGCGAGAATGTCGTCAACGGCAAGACGGAGCGGGTCAATCTGCGTTCATCAACTATTTTCCGCAAAGAAGGCGGCGCTTGGAAGGTCATAGGCCATCAGACCGATCTGCTCGGCTACATGAGCGCGCCCAAATAGTCAAAACGATTGATCGGCATTCGAGTGAACACCGTTCAACTGTTTGCTCCACCGACGAGTTGCTCATCGCAGACGGGAGTTCAAATCTTAGTTCTCTGTATCAAACGTGACCCTGACCCCGTGCGCCTCATAAAGAGCGCGCAGGCGGGCAAGTTCGTCGGGTGAATAGCTCGTCTCTGGCAGTGCGGTGCCAGCACGTAGCGCGGAGCGGCCAAGTCCCGCCACACGTTCGAGCGCGTAAACAGCGCCGAGTGCTGTCAGGTGGGATTGGCCTTGCGGATCGATGATGGTGGCGCGGCGCATGACCGCCGAGCCGTCTTTCTGGCCTGCGACCTCAATCACGATTTCATGCGGCGCACCTTTGCCAGGTTTGGTGGCGGCAATCGCACTCATGCCGGGAATGCGCATCAGCAAGTCCCAGAGGCCAAGCCGGACCAACCGGCGCATGGAGCCGAGCGCATTGCCCTTGTCAAAGCCGAGGCGGACGCCGACGTCGCGCGCACCGGTGGCAAGCGCCGGTGTCACCATGTCGCCCATGTTCATGCGATAGACGCGGCGCATTGCGCCTGAGGGAAAAGTGATAAGCCGGTCATCGCTCAAGGGGCCGACACGTTGCCAATGGCCACCGCTGCGAGTTGTGAAATCAAGGCTCATGCCTTCGCCCGCACTGGCGGAATCGGGGCCCATCTTGTCGCCTGTGTAATAAAGGATCGACATATCGACGCTTTGTACGCTATCGAGGCCGTCAGCGAGGCCCCGCGAGATAATCGCAGGCCCGCCCGCCATCCAATGTGAACTGAACAAGAGCGGTGCCGTCAGATCATAAAGCGCGCCGACGGCAAGCGCCCGGGCGAGCGCGTCCCAGCCCCGCGTGATGTCCATATATGCAATGCCGCGTCGCGCTGCCTCATGCAGCATGTGATCATCTGTCTCGTGGATGAAAACGCCGACGGCATCGAGCCGGTCGATCTGTTTGAGCGGTTGGGGGGCTGTCGCATCGATGACCACACCTGTCGCGTTGCTGATTTCATCTGCCAGCTGTGTGGCCTCGCTGAGCCTGCGCCCGCCGACGAGAATTTCAACATCGGGATGTCTGGCGCGCAATATCCGCGCCACCTGAGCGCCGACAACGCCGTAGCCCCCCGCCAACAAAATCCGCTTTTCCATCCTGCGCTTCTCCAAAGGTGTTTCTGTAGCTGATATTGAATATTGGTCATATGACCAATTTGTCAAGTGGGCCCGGCGTTGTATTCTCCGGAAATGAAGAAGAATCCCGACACAGACCTCGCGGCACCGCCAACCGAGAAAGGCGCAACGCGCCGCGAAGAAATACTGGAAGCGGCGTCCCTGCTGTTGCTGGAAGAAGGCTATGCCCGCTTCTCCGCGCGCGGCGTGGCAGCACGCGCAGGTATGCGCCTCAGCCACGTTCAATATTATTTCCAGAGTCCCGCGGCGATCCTCGCAGAACTGCTTGATCGTTTCGTGCATCGCTACGGCGATGAAATTGTCTCGTGGTTCACCACCGGCAACGGCACGCCGGAAGAGCGTCTGTACCGGTCTCTGGATTACCTCCTCAATGATGAAGTCTACCGGCGTGATTGCGGTCTCTTCATGATCGAAGTGGCAGGTTTCGCCGCCCGCGACAAACTTATCGCTGCTGCTCTTGCGCGCTATTATGAAATCTACTTCTCGCTTTTTTCCGATATGGCCAAGGCGTTAAAGCCATCCTTGACCGCGCGCGACCGCGCCCGACGTGCCCGTCAATGCGTCGCTCTGATCGAGGGCATGTCGATGACGCGTCCGCATATGGGAACGATGGGCGATGCCGATTTCAATGCGCGCGAAGCAACACGCGCCATTTTGCGCCTTTTGGCGGATAGCTGACGGACGCAGTCACAACGTCAGCACCATGCGCAGTTCCATCGCAATGCCGTGCTGGCGGCAGGGTATGGGCGTGATCGTCTCTGCCATGGTTTCAAACCCAAGCGCCGTGTAAAGGCCAACCGCCGGATTGTCGGACATGACGTCGAGATGCAATGTGCGATAGCCTGCGGCGCGCGCCCGGTCGATTTCATAAATCATCAGAGCGCGACCAGCACCTTTGCCGCGTCCGGCCTCCGGCACCGAGACGACAATGATGTAGCGGCAGTCGTTCGGCACATAGGGGTTCATATAGCTTGCGATGTCGGCGCGCGCTGCAAGCTCCGCGATCATTTCTGGCGTGATCCCGTGTTGGCCGATGAGGCCATAGATGATCGGAAAAACGGCATCCTTGAGCCGGTAATGCTCCGGCCCGTCATGAGCAATCAACACACCGCGGAACGCACCGTCCTCCAATGCCAATACCGATTGCGTATGAGAAAAGAAATTGTCAGGCGTTGCCCAGGCCTGAGCCATGAACTCCCGATACAAGGGCTCGTGAGGGCCAAAGATATAGTCGTAGGACATGGGGCCCGTCGCACGAACAAGTGCCGGGATATGGGCAGCAAACTGCCCGGCAGGCTCATCTGAAGCAGAAACAACGCTGATTGTCATCGGATTTCCTCATATTGGTCATATGACCAATACCATGCCGAAGAATCCGTTTTGCTGCAATCATTTTTGGTCTATCGACCAATAAATTGTTTAAGGCAGCTTCAGACCCGGATATGCGGTTGCTTTAGGCCCGAACGGACGCCCAGCTTCACTTTTGTCTTAGCTTGGCGCGGGGTTCGATTTCGCCTATAGCAGAAGGCCAGTTTCCGTGTTTTATCTTTGAGTATCCGCCGTTCATGCCCGACAATTTGAGGCTTTCGCCATTCGATCTTTTCGTCGATCCGCTCCTCAATCTTCAGGACGCGCGTCTGCGTGCGCTTCTGGCCTATTGGACTGAAAAACGGGCGGGCCGCGCCATGCCGTCTCGCGCCGATGTGAACCCGGGCGATATTGTCAGCCATTTGCCGACTGTTTTTCTGATCGATGTGAAGCCACCTGCCGTGCAGCCCGCACATTTTCAGGTGCGCCTCATGGGCACGGCGCTGAATGATTTGTTCTCCGCCGATTACACTGGTCGCACGCTCGAACAGGGGATGACGGTGCAGGGCGGCCAGACGATGGCCAAAGTACTGGGCATCGTGTGCCAGCTCCACAGGCCCTTGCGTTTGCATGGCGCAATGCCTCTGAAGCTCGGCAAAGAAAGCATTGAAATCGAAGCGATCATCATGCCGCTGTCGTCAAGCGGCAGTGCCGTCGAAATGGCCATGGGCGAAGTGGTAAAACGCGCTTCGGCGTAATCTCGTCTCAACTCTTGTTTGACGTCAGCTGCAAAAAGACATCTTCGAGATCAGACTCTTCTGTCGATATATCGACAATCTCGAGCCCTGCGCGCTGCACGCGGTCGAGGATACTCATGACGCCGATTTCAGCCGGATTATATTGAATGGACAAGGCACCGGAGGATGTGACTTCGGCGCGCAGGCCCTCAACAGGTTTTGACTTTGGCGCGAGCGCGCTCGCCGTCCGTATAATGATCTTCTTGTCAGTGACACGGGCGATGAGCTTCTGCGTCGGTTCGCAGGCGACAACATCACCCTTGTCGATGATGGCAATGCGGTCGCAAAGCGCCTCAGCTTCCTCCAGATAATGGGTGGTGAGCACAATAGTCGTGCCCTGCTCATTGAGGCTTTTTACGTAGTCCCAGAGCTGCTTGCGTAGTTCAATATCGACACCGGCTGTAGGCTCATCAAGCACCAGAACGGGCGGGTTATGCACCATGGCTTTGGCAACAAGCAACCGGCGTTTCATGCCACCTGAGAGCGTGCGCGCATAGGCGTCCGCCTTATCCTCAAGCCCCATGGCCGCGAGAATTTCCGTCGTGCGGCGTTCGGCCTTTGGCACGCCGTAAAGTCCGGCCTGAAGGTCGAGTACTTCGGCGGGCGTGAAAAACGGATCCACGCTCAGTTCTTGCGGTACAACTCCGATGGAAGCACGTGCCTGACGTGGATTGGCTCCTATATCAAAGCCCCAGACCGATACATCGCCCGATGTCTTCATCACGAGACCGGCGAGAATATTGATGAAAGTCGACTTGCCCGCCCCGTTCGGTCCCAGCAGGCCGAAGATCGACCCCTGCGGTACGGCAAGGTCGATGCCCTTCAGGGCTTCCTTTGCCGGTTGCCCGCCTGCGGCACGATAGATTTTGCCCAGACCCGTCGCCTCAATCGCGTTGAGGCCGGTGGTCGGCGAAATTTTGCGTTCTTCGGGGACAAGCGTATGGGCCATTGTTCGGCTCTTTGTGTAAAGTGCGGGGCCGCCAAAAGCGGACATGAAGGTGTTAGCATCGGATGAAAATGGGGGCAAACAGCGATGGCCCCCGCGTTATATAGGGTGCCGGTTGCTTACGGCGAAGAGGAAGACAGAAAAAATATGACTGAGGCAGTTCCATCCCGCCCGCTCAAAAAGGGCGATCATCTCTTTCTGGTGGACGGCTCCGGCTATATTTTCCGCGCCTATCACGCGCTGCCGCCCCTGACGCGCAAGTCCGACGGCATGCCTGTCGGCGCGGTGTCGGGCTTCTGCAACATGCTCTACAAGCTCATCGAGGATACGAAGGACGAGTTCGAGCCGACGCATCTGGCGGTCATTTTCGATGCCTCGTCGAAAACCTTCCGCAATGACATCTATCCCCTATACAAGGCTCAGCGCCCTGAGGTGCCGGAAGACTTGCGCCCGCAATTTGCGCTGGTACGAGATGCTGTGCGCGCCTTTACCGTGCCCTCCATAGAGATGGTGGGCTTTGAAGCTGATGATCTCATTGCGACCTATGCGCGGCTGGCAGGCGAGGCGGGTGCGCGTGTCACCATCGTGTCATCGGACAAAGATCTAATGCAGCTTGTCACTGACAATGTGGACATGCTCGACACGATGAAAATGAAGACGATCCGCCATGCCGAAGTGGTGGAAAAATTCGGCGTCGGGCCGGACAAGGTCATCGAGGTGCAGGCGCTTGCAGGCGACAGCGTCGATAATGTGCCGGGCGTACCGGGCATCGGCATCAAGACAGCGGCACAGCTCATTGTCGAATATGGTGACCTTGAAACGCTGCTCGCGCGTGCGCCCGAGATCAAACAAAACAAGCGCCGTGAAAATCTCATCGAATTTGCCGAACAGGCGCGGATTTCAAAACGCCTTGTAACGCTCGATGCGTATGTGCCGATTGATGTGCCGGTTGAGGACATGGCGGTTCATGCGCCGGATCCCGAGCGCCTCATCGCCTTTCTCCATGCGATGGAGTTTTCAACACTCACCAAACGCGTGGCGGCAAAATCCGGCATCGATGCAGGCAGTGTTGCGCCCGCCGCCGACCACATGGCGGCCGAGGGAGCGGTCGCGCCTACGCCTGCCAAAGCAAAGACAGTTGCGGCGTCAGGTGAAGGTGGGGCACCGGGTGCGGTTGCGCTCAATACCAATCCACCGATGGCGGACGCGAAACACATTGCCATCACAAAACTTGCCGACCTTGAAGACTGGGTGACACGGGCGCGTGCCGCAGGCGTAGTTGCTGTCGACACGGAGACCGACAGTCTCGATCCGATGCAAGCTCGCCTCGTTGGCTTCTCGCTTTGCATCACGCCGGGTGAAGCAGCCTATGTGCCGCTGCAACATGGCAGCGTCGGCGGCGGGCTTGATTTCGACAATGCCAATGCGGCAGAGCAGATACCGTTGAAGGATGCGGTTGCCGCGCTGAAGCCTTTGTTTGAGGACAAATCCGTTCTCAAGGTCGGGCAAAATATTAAATTCGATTTGCTGGTTTTTGCCCAGCACGGTCTTCATCTCGAAACGCTCGACGACACGATGCTTATGTCCTATGCGCTTGACGCCGGTATGCATGGTCACGGCATGGACGAGCTTTCAACCCTGCATCTCGGTCACACGCCGATTTCATTTTCTGAAGTTGTGGGCAGCGGCAAGGCGCGCATCACGTTTGATCAGGTGCCGGTGGACAAGGCTGCTGCCTATGCTGCCGAGGACGCTGACGTCACCCTTCGCTTGTGGCATGTGCTGAAGCCGCGTTTGGTTTCGGAGCGGAAAACCGTGGTTTACGAAACACTGGAGCGGCCGCTCGTGCCGGTGCTGCGCGACATGGAACGCGCGGGCATCAAAGTGGACCGGCAGGTGCTCGCGCGCTTGTCAGCGGATTTTGCGCAAAAGATGGCGCAGTACGAAGACGAGACTTATGAACTTGCAGGCGAGAAATTCAACATCGCCTCGCCCAAGCAGCTCGGCGAAATCCTCTTCGACAAAATGAACCTCGAAGGCGGCCGCAAGACAAAGACAGGTGCCTGGTCGACAGACAGCGACGCGCTTGAGGCACTTGCCGCCGCCGGCCATGATTTGCCGCAACGTGTGCTCGACTGGCGCGGCCTTGCTAAACTCAAGAGCACCTATACGGACGCGCTGCCGAATTTTATTCATCCCAAAACAGGTCGCGTGCACACATCCTATTCATTGGCGTCCACCACCACAGGGCGGCTGTCGTCATCGGACCCGAACCTGCAAAACATTCCCGTCCGCACAGAAGATGGGCGCAAGATCCGTACCGCCTTCATTGCGGACAAGGGCAACAAGCTGCTATCTGCCGACTACAGCCAGATTGAACTGCGTTTGCTCGCGCATATTGCCGACATCGACACACTGCGTCAGGCCTTTGCCGATGGTCTCGACATTCACGCGATGACAGCATCCGAGATGTTCAACGTGCCACTGAAAGACATGGACCCTTCCGTACGCCGCCGCGCCAAGGCCATCAACTTCGGCATCATCTACGGCATCTCCGCCTTCGGTCTTGCTAATCAGCTTGGAATTCCGCGCGGCGAGGCGGCGGAATATATTGAACGCTATTTCGCGCGCTTTCCCGGCATCCGCGCCTATATGGATGCGACGAAAAAATCGGCCCATGAAAACGGCTACGTCGAAACGATTTTTGGGCGGCGCGTGCATCTCCCCGCGATCCATTCCAAAAACGGGGCCGAACGCAGCTTCATGGAGCGCGCCGCGATCAACGCGCCCATTCAGGGTTCCGCTGCCGACATTATCCGCCGCGCTATGATCCGCATGCCGGATGCTCTCAAGTCAGCGAAGCTCAGCGCGCGCATGCTGTTGCAGGTGCATGACGAGCTGATCTTTGAAGTGCCGGAAGCTGAAGCCGAGAAAACCGCGAAGCTCGTCGCCAAAGTCATGGTCTCGGCTTGCGAACCCGCACTCACCTTATCGGTACCGCTGGAAGTGGATGCGCGCGCGGCCGACAATTGGGACGAGGCGCATTAGCGAAGATAGCATGAGCGGCACAGAAGGGGTAATCGCAGATAAAGTTACTTCAGACAGCGACTCCACCCGGCGTCTGACCTGGGAGACGCGCGTGATGCAGGCAAGTCCGCTCGGTGTCATGGCGACGTCGGTCACCATCACCGTCGGCGTGTTTCTGTCCTATCTGCTCGCGGCGTGGTGGAACGACCTGCCGATTGTTGTTGTCATTGACAATGAACCGACGCTTTCACTCGATGCCTGGACCGCGCTCTGCATGGCGCTGCTTTGGGGTTCAGTATTCGGTCTCGGTGAGTATACCCGCATCAACAATCTCGCCGACCTGTTGCTGCTCAAAGGTAAGGGCGTGGTCGTCGAGGCAGCGCAAATCGACATTCTGAGATCGGGGCCCATGCGTGCGACGCGCATGCGGGCGCACGTATTTGGCGTAGTCGGGGCTGTTGTGGGCACAATTTTCTACAATATTGTCTACCAGCCGTTCGGGCGTCCCGTCGATATTTTGAACGCAACGGTGACCAATTACTGGTTCATCTTCATGACGCTCGCGCTTTTTATTGAGATTTTTCGCAACCTCTCTTATCTGCGCGCTGACACTATATCCTTCCTGCGTGATCTCGATGATCGTATCGAGATTGATCTCTTCCATGTCAGCAAGCTTGATCCTTTGGGCCGTATCGCACTCCGTCGATCGCTGCCCTGGCTCGTCAGCAGCGCCATTGTTTTCTTGATGATGTTCGGCCTGTCGAATTCACTGTTGTTCTGGGTGCTATGCATTGTCCTGATGATCAATGCGGCGCTTGTCTTCAGCCTGCCGATGTGGCGCGTTCACCGTCTGATCGACGATACCAAAAATTCAGAGCGTGAAAAGTTGCAAGCTGAGCTTGGTCGCGCGCGCGAGGTCTTTGCGCTCGACAAATCCGCCGATGCCTCCTCGCATCTCACCGCCTTGCTGACGCTCGAAGCCCGTATCGAAAATGCTCGCGAATGGCCGCTTGATCTCTCGACGGTCGTGCGCTTTGCCTTCTATCTCGCTTTGCCTCTAGGGTCTTGGCTCGGCGGCGCATTGGTCGAGCGCGGGCTTGATCTTGTGACGCGCTGAAGCGGAAGCGCCCGGACCGGTTTCGTCCGGGCATTCCGAATTCAAATGATCAATCAGGCGGCTACAGCGAGTTGCCGTCCGCTGCGAGCAAAAATTTCGCCCATCCTTTCGCAATGAGATACGAGATTGGGCAGCGAAAGGGCGCTCGCTTTGAGAGGGCTGTCGATGTCCGGCCCGATAATGCTGATGACCATGGCATAGACTGAAGCATCGCAAAGCGTCGGCTTGCTGCCGAAATAGAACGCCTGATCGCCGAGAGCGTCCGACAAGGCGACGAGATCGGCGTGACCAAGCGCATAAATTTCGTCACGTGTATGAAGACCAATGCCATGGCCGCGCATATTGCTCCACACGCCGCGTCGCGCCATGCCGCTCACAAGTGACCGCATGCCGAAAGGCATACCCGCGAAAAAAGCCTTGTAAACATGCGGCCAGTTCTCCGCTTCGAACCAGCGGCTGTAAACGAGCACCCAATAGAGCCGTTCATCCAGCAGCCGCTGCATGGCATGGGAGAGCGCCCGGTCGCGTGCGCTCAGATGGTTGTCCAGTGAGATCAGGCCATCAGCTTCGAGCCTGTCGATGATCAGAGTTGAATCGCCGATGCGTTCACCCTTGTATTCCGCAAATGGCACTTTGCCTTTGGGTCCGACACCAGGGTTGGCGACATGGGTGGTTGTGAAACTGACGCCGGCGAGGCGCAGGGTGCATTCAAGTTTGATACAGAATGAGCTGGGATTAGGTGTGCCTTGTATCGAGGGCGGCGTCGTGAAAAGGGTAAGCATCTGAATTCTCCTCGTCTGATGTTTTTCCTTTATACTGACACCCTACTGACAGCATGCCGTCAGCAGGGTTCGGGCATGCTGTCGGGATAACCCGGAGAGAAAGATCATGCGCCGTGCTGACCGCCTTTTTGACATCATCGAGTATCTGCGACGCCACAAGCGCGTGGTGACGGCGGCTGAGCTGGCGGAGACCCTCGAGGTTTCCGTGCGCACCATCTACCGCGATGTCGCCGATCTGCAGGCAAGCCGCGTGCCGGTCGAGGGTGAGGCGGGGCTCGGCTATATGCTGCGTTCCGGCTACGAATTGCCGCCGCTGATGTTCAGTGAGGACGAAATCGAAGCGCTTGTCTTCGGCGCGCGCATGGTACGGGCCTGGGGTGATGCGAGTTTTACAAATGCCGCGGACGGTGCGCTCGCTAAAATCCGCGCCGTTCTGCCCGCCCGTCTCAGTGAGGCAGCCAAGGCCTCACATATCACGGTGGCAAGCAGCCGCACGCATGACAAAGCGGCTTTCAACGGGAACCTCTCACCAATCCGCCGTGCCATCCGCGAGCGGCGCAAAATAAAAGTGACGTATAAATCTTTAGGCGATGACACGACGATCCGCGTCCTTCGCCCGCTCGGTCTCGCTTTTTTCGGCCCCTTCTGGATGCTCGCGAGCTGGTGCGAATTGCGGGGCGATTTCCGGACCTTCCGTATTGAGCGCTTTGAAAGTGTCAGCGTCACGCAAGAGGCTTTCCGCGATGAGCCCGGTAAAACCGTCGAAGATTTTGTGGCGCGTCCGCAGGAGCAGGGAAAGTCGGGCTAGTACCAGCCGCCGGAAAGACTGGTCAGATCAAACTTTTCAGGGGAGATGATCTTAACGGCGTAGCCTTGTCCCTGCGGCGCAGCCCATGAAAATCCGTTTGGGGAATGCCATGTCTTCACACGGATAACGGCATCGGCACCGACTTTCCGGGCGAGTTTGGCAAAATGAGGGTTCAGTCTCTCCACATCCCCGTACCATTTGGAGCCAACGTCGATCTGTTGAATGACTTCGTATTTGACGTCGGCGGGAATGTCCGCCGTTGTCACCCAGATCTTGTTTTCGTGGGCGGCGTAAACCTGGCTTGGCGCGACAGCAGGAGGGGTCATTTCGTAGCGTTTAGTTGAGACAGGGCTATGCGGCGATGAACAACCGGCCAGGCCTGCAACAGATGTGAGCGCAATCCCCAATATGAGTGCTTTGAATTTCATCGTGACCCCCGGTGACGGCGTAATGCCCATCTCACAAATATATGATGCATACAGACCGTAGTGGGGCGCTATTGATCTGGTCAATAAAAAAGGCCGGTCGCAAGTGACCGGCCTTTTCAACTTAACGGGCTGAAATCTTATTCAGCGGCGTTCCGCACGGCAGGAGCCGCGTCGCGCACTTCCGGGTCGACCTTGTCGGCAAACTTTTCGAAATTGGCGATGAACATTTTGACGAGCTTCTGCGCCTGTGCGTCATAAGCGGCCTTGTCGGCCCATGTGTCGCGCGGGTTGAGGATTTTCGTATCCACGCCCGGCACGCTCACCGGCACCTGGAAGCCGAAGTTCGGATCGGTGCGGAATTCGACATTGGCGAGCGAACCGTCAAGGGCAGCTGCAAGAAGTGCGCGGGTCGCCTTGATCGGCATGCGCGAACCTGTGCCATAGGCACCGCCCGTCCAGCCTGTGTTGACGAGCCAGCAATCGACTTTGTTTTCAGCAATGAGATCGCGCAGCAGATTGCCGTAATCTGTGGGATGGCGCGACATGAAGGGGCCACCGAAGCAGGTCGAGAACGTGGCTTCCGGTTCCGTCACACCTTTTTCGGTGCCCGCAACCTTCGCTGTGTAGCCCGACAGGAAATGATACATCGCCTGGCTCGGTGTGAGCTTGGCGACAGGCGGCAGCACGCCGAAAGCGTCAGCCGTCAGCATGATGACGTTTTTAGGCTGAGGCGCCCGGCCTGTGGAGGATGCGTTCGGGATGAAGGACAGCGGGTAAGCGCCCCGGCTGTTTTCAGCAAGTGCGGCGCTGTCGAGATCGAGAAGGCGTGTCTTGTCGTCCATCACGACGTTTTCGAGCACGGTGCCGAAACGCTTGGTGACGGCATAGATTTCCGGTTCGGCTTCAGCCGAAAGCTTGATCATTTTCGCATAGCAGCCGCCTTCGAAGTTGAAGACGCCGTTTTCTGACCAGCCATGCTCGTCGTCGCCGATCAGCGTGCGGTCAGCAACGGCGGACAATGTTGTCTTGCCGGTGCCCGACAGGCCGAAGAAGATCGCAGTGTCACCCTTAGGGCCGACGTTGGCTGAGCAATGCATCGGCATCACGCGCTTGGCAGGCAGATCGTAGTTGAGCATCGAGAAGACGGACTTCTTGATCTCACCGGCGTAGGACGTGTTGGCGATCAGCACGATGCGCTTGGCAAAGTTGCAGGCAATGACGGTCGAGGTGCGCACGCCGTATTTGTCAGCGTCAGCGACGAAGCTCGGCAGATCGATGATTGTGAATTTCGGATCGAAATCGGCAAGTTCAGATGCCTTGGGTTCGATCAGCAGGTTCTGGATGAAGAGTGAGTGCCAGGCATATTCGGTATAGATGCGTGTCGGCAGACGGTAGGTTTCATCGGCACCGCCAAAGAGGTCCTGAATGAACAGTTCGCGACCTTCGGCGTGTTTGAGCATATCGGCATGGAGAAGGTCGAAGGCTTCCGACGTCATCGCCTTGTTGTTGTCCCACCAGACGGTGTTTTCGGTGGTGGCGTCGCGGACGATGAATTTGTCTTTGGCGGAGCGGCCGGTGTGGACACCGGTCTTGACGACGAAGGGGCCGTCGGCGGCCACTTGGCCCTCTCCGCGGCGGATCGCCTCTTCATAAAGCTCGGCCGGACGCAGATTCCAATATTCGGCTTTAAGATTCTTCAAGCCGCTTTTTTCCACGCCATGTTTGCTGATGATAGGCCCGCTCTGTTTCACGCCGTCTCTCCTTGGTCTTGCCACTGAAGCTGTATGGGTCGGCGCTCTTCAATTCGCCGGGCCACACCTTGTGCCTCTGTGCCTGAAAACTCTGTCCATCCGGCGTCCGCTTGTCTTCCCCTGGCAGGCGGTGGTGCCGATCCTAATTCAACCCGCCCGTATGCAGGCGGGGCTTTATGCGGCGCACATTAGTTGCGAGCAGTTATGAGCGCAACGGGCTGATGATATCAGGGTGAACGGAAAGGCGCTTCGCCGCACCCTCCATCGCATCCCTTAAAGCTCAGGCGCGTCCAGATTTTGCATCATCGAGACGTAAAATCCCACAGCTTCCCCCAGGGAAGCAACCGGTACGCGCTCGTTTGTAGCGTGAAAACCCGCCAATTCTGCCGCATTGAGCCTCAGGGGCACAAAGCGGAAGACATTGTCGGTAAGTGGCAGGTAGTGGCGTGAATCCGTGCCCGCCACCGTCAAATTGGGGGCAATGAGAGCATCGGGAAAGCTCGCGCTGATGCTTTGGCGCAACAGCGCAAAGGAAGCGCCTTCGAGATTAGAGACAGCAGAAGCTTCGCGTGCGCCTTCGAGGGTCGCTATATCGACCTCCGGGTCGTCAATTGCCGCTGTCACATGGGCAATGGCACTTTCGATTGTGTCGCGCCGATGCAGGCGGAAATTGATGATGCCTTCGGCCTCCGGCGGCAGGACATTTTCTTTCACGCCGGCTTTTAGCATGGTCGGGGCAATGGTCGTATGAAGTTGCGCGCCGGTCGAGGGTTCGGCCGACATCAGCGACACCACAAGCGGTTCAAAGAGCCACATATTGGCAAACACCATGCGCCGGGTGAAAGGCATGGCAGGGGCCAATGCATCAAGCATGGCGCGGGTCGGTACATCCATACCGCTTTTGAAAGGCGCGGCGCCGACGTGGGTCATGGCCTTGATAAGTCGTCCGACAGCAGTCTCGTTTTGTGCGGGCGGCATAGAAGAGTGACCACCTTTGGCATGCGCTGTCAGCTGCAGCGTCATGTAGCCCTTTTCAGCAATGCCGATGATAGCGACAGGTCCGGTGACCCCGCCGACCACGCCTTGCGTGACCATGCCGCCTTCATCGGAAACAAAAGCGAGTTTCACGCCGCGTGCTTCCAGCATTTGCGCGATCTTGAGATTGCCGTTAAGGCCGCTTACTTCTTCGTCATGGCCAAAGGCAAACATGATTGTGCGCTTGGGCTGAAAGCTCTGTGCAGAGAGAGTTTCAGCCGCTTCCAGCATGGCGATCAGCGAGCCCTTGCAATCGATCGCGCCGCGACCCCAGACGGACCCGTCAGCGATCTCACCTGCAAATGGCGCATGTATCCAATCACCTTCGGTGCCTGCGACCACCGGCACCACATCCATATGCGACATCAACAGCACGGGCTTCAGGCTCTCGTCGCTTCCCCTCCATGTAAAGAGAAGTGAATAGTCAGACACGATTTCGCGCGTCGTGGCGGCAGTAAAGGCGGGGTAGGTTGCAGAAATAAAATCACGAAAATCTACAAGGGCTTTCTGTGACGCTTCTGCCTTGTCGCCGGTTGCGCCGCGCTGCCAACTGATCGTCGGCATTTTGATTGCCGCGCTCAAGTTTGCGGCCGCCCGCATCGCTGCGTCATTCGAAATCGGCGCGGGCAGGGCCGAGGCATCGACCACAGGAGGCGGAGGCAGCATGAGCGTGCGCCCGATCACCACCGCGATCAAAACCAGCACAATGGCCAGAATGCCGGCAACGAGACGTTTCATGAATTTGTTCCCCGATTTGCGCCCGGCTTTTGCTTCAGGCGTGTTGTCCTTTTGCGGCCAAGTATTGCCGCTTCGGCGCGGCGCGGTCTAGTATTGCCTAGCCCGCTAGCCGTCCGATTTTTCGTCCCAGGCGTCTGGCCTCTCATTTAAATGCCGTTGGAAGCCGTAGAGGCGCATAAGGGCCTCAGGACGCATTTCGCCGCGCAGGATCGATGTCAGCCTCATGAAGCCTCCCCTTAACCGCGTCGGTCGTCCCGCCAAGGGCGCGCCCTCCCGCGCCGATCATGTCGTTGCCAGCGCCGCGGAGATGTTTCTGCGCCTTGGTTATGATGCTGTTTCGGTTGACGCGATTGCCGCTGCGGGTGGGCTGTCCAAAGCCACCATCTACCGGCATTTCACCGATAAGCCTGCGCTTTTTGGTGCTGTTGTTTCTTATCTGTTGGCAAGTCATGTCGATGAAGCAGGCCTTGCTGCCGCGCTCAATCATCCACCTCACCAGGCCCTCACGGCCTTCGCCAATATCTCGCTGGATGTCATGTCGAGCGAGGGAGGGCTCGCCCTTTTCCGCCTCGTCATTGGAGGTGTTCAGAGCTTTCCCGAGCTTGGATCAATTTTCTATGAACGCGCCATGGGGGTGATGATCGCCCGGCTCGAAACTTATCTAATGCGGGCTGATGCCGAAGGGGTGCTCGCTGTGCCCGATCCGCGTCTTGCCGCTTTCCAGTTTCTTGGCCTTTATAAAGAGGCGCTGTTCTGGCCGCATCTTGTCCTCGGCACCGGCTTACCGTTGAAAGCCTCCCGAAAAAAAGTCATCGCTCGCGCCGTAGAAATATTTATCGCCAGTCACAGTGCTTGACGCCTTGCCTTTCGGATTTCTTTTTAATAGAACGATATAGTTTCGTTTTATCAGAAAATTCGGCGAGGAGATTAAGCCAATGCCTTTCAAGCGGAAGGATATTGAGTTTCAAAGTGAAGGCACGCGCTGTGCTGGCTGGCTCTATTTGCCGGAGGGCGCGGATGCGTCAAAGCCCGTGCCCGGCATCGTCATGGCCCATGGCATTGCCGCCGTGAAGGAAATGCTCGATGTGCCAGCTTTTGCTGAAGCCTTTGCCGAAGCGGGTTTTGCTGTTCTGCTGTTTGACTATCGCTTTTGGGGTGCGTCGGATGGAGAGCCGCGCCATCAGGTTTTCCCGTCGGCCCAGATCGAAGATTTCCGCAACGCGATATCGGAACTGGCGCGCCATCTGGCGGTTGATGAGTCACGGCTCGGCGTTTGGGGCACATCTTTTGCGGGAGGGCATGCGCTCCATCTTGGTGCATTTGAGCCACGCATAAAATGTGTCGTCTCGCAGGCGCCAGCTGTCGATCTGCTGCGCAATATGCGCTTGGTTTCACCACCCGAAGCGATTGAGGCGATGCGTGCTGCCTTTGCCGAAGACCGCCGCCGCCGCTACGAAGGTGAGCCCGGGGCGATCCTGCCGGTTGTCGCCGCCGATGGAGAACCTTGTCTGCTGCCGGGTGAGACAAACCGGCTTTTGCGCGAGCGTGAGCTGAAACACCTCCCCTCGCTCGGGAACGAGATCACCCTTGCCTCGATTGAAAAACTGCTCGAATACGCGCCGAGCCTCATCTCAGACCGCATTGCGCCCGTACCCTTGCTGATGATTGTGGTGGAGGATGATGAACTGACGCCGTCGGAACTTGCGCTTGAAGCCTTTGAGCGCGCGGGCGAACCAAAACAGCTTCTGAAACTCAAGGGCGGACATTACGTCGTGTACCGCAGCGACAGCCAAGAAGGTTTTGAGGAGGCCTCCAGCGCCGCCACAGCATGGTTCACTCGTCATTTGGGTAGGCTTACCTGATTTTGGGCTCTTTTTGCCTCATATCTGTTTAGCCCCTGCCATGGTGCCCCCAGCCATAACTGCTTATACTTCTGCCACATTTTAGGCCAAAAGCGTCCCTAAGCCTGTGCACCCGACCTCACCCCGATTTTGAGTTGGAGCGGTGCAATGCTTGAAGGACAGCGGATGGACGAAAACACCAAAAACGGTGCCATTAGTGGTGAAACAGCAAAGAAGGGTCGGGGGCAAATGCCAACCATTGCTCTGGTTGACGATGATCGCAACATTCTGACGTCGGTCAGCATGGCACTGGAGGCCGAGGGCTACCATGTGCAGACCTATACCGACGGGGCAGCCGCTCTTGCGGGATTAGCCGCGACGCCGCCTGATGTTGCCGTCTTCGACATCAAGATGCCGCGCATGGATGGTCTTGAGCTACTGCGTCGCCTGCGCCAGAAATCCGACATGCCGGTGATCTTCCTCACCTCCAAGGATGATGAGATCGACGAATTATTTGGCCTCAAGATGGGCGCCGATGATTACATCACTAAACCTTTCTCGCAGCGCCTCTTGGTCGAACGCGTCAAGGCCGTGCTCCGCCGCGCCGCGCCTAAAGTCGAAGGTCAGTCCATCGACGGTGGTGAGAAAGTTGTGCTCGAACGCGGCCAGCTTGTGCTCGACCCCGAACGTCATTCCTGCACTTGGGCCGCGAAAGATGTCGTATTGACGGTGACGGAATTTTTGATCCTGCAGGCGCTCGCCCAGCGCCCGGGCTATGTCAAAAGCCGCGACAGTCTGATGGACGCTGCCTATGACGATCAGGTCTATGTTGATGACCGCACCATCGACAGTCACATCAAACGCCTGCGCAAGAAATTCAAGGAAGTCGATGATGATTTCGACGCCATTGAAACTCTTTACGGTGTCGGTTACCGGTATCGCGAAAGCTGAGATTTATGGGTTGGGCTTCGACGCGGCACCCGTCAAAAACATCTGCTGAGGACGCGGCGTCTTCCGCATCAGCCGCTGCACAATCTGCGTCGGCTGGCGCTCCTGCTCTTGAATCCGACGACGCCTATGCGCGCCGCCGATTAGCGGGCGTCGCATCGACCACACGTGCGGGGCTCGAGCAGCTCGGCACTCATTTGCCCGACCGTCACGCAGCGCGCATTGAACGTCTGATCGATCAGCTCGAAGTTTTTATCGTGCGGGCTTATGCTAATTTCCGCAGCTTTTTGTTGCGCGGACGGTTTTCGAGCCTGACGCGCCGCATTGTTGTCTTCAATGTTGTTGCGCTCTTTGTGCTGGTCAGTGGCGTCCTCTATCTGAATCAGTTTCGCGAAGGTCTGATCGACGCGCGGCGCCAAAGCCTGCTGACGCAAGCCGAAATTATCGCGGGTGCCATTGCCGAGAACGCGACATCGGTACAGGACGCGATGCTGTTTGATCCCTTGTCGCGCCGTGCCGGCGCTCCGCTCGACATCCGGCCGCGGGCGCCCCTGACCGGCTCATCGACCGACGGCACGGATGATGAGCTTGAAGGTGAGGAAGATGACGCCAAGGCAACGCCGATTATTCCCGAACACGCCGCGCCGATTTTGCGACGTCTTGTTTTGCCGACGCAAACGCGCGCGCGCCTTTACGACAAGGACGGTTGGCTCATCCTCGATAGCCGTCAACTGACAGCTTCAAGCCAGATCGTGGCTTTCGAATTGCCCCCGCCCGCAGGCCTCGAAACCCGTGGGCCCATCCTGCGGGCAATGGATGCGGTATTGAAATTTCTGCCCGGGCGCAATCTTGAGCGCTATCGCGAAGCGGGTTCTCAGAACGGCAATATCTACAGTGAGGTGTCTCACGCCTTGTCGGGCCTGCCCACCGCAATGGAACGCGTCAACGACCGTAACGAACTGATCGTGTCGGTCGCTGTGCCCATTCAGCGTTTTCGTGCCGTGCTCGGTGTGTTGATGTTGTCGACACAAGGCGGTGACATTGACGCTATTGTACGCGCTGAGCGCCGCGCCATTGTGCAGGTCTTTCTTGTGGCTCTTGGTGTGACTATTCTTCTGTCGGTGGTGCTGGCCGGCACCATAGCCGAGCCTGTGCGCCGTCTTGCCGAAAGCGCCGAGATCGTGCGGCGCGGCAAAACGCGGCGCGCGCAAATTCCCGACTTCACGGCGCGGCGCGATGAGATCGGTGAATTATCCGGTGCGCTCCGCGATATGACCAATGCGCTCTACAGCCGTCTTGACGCCATCGAGAGCTTTGCTGCCGATGTCTCGCATGAGTTGAAAAATCCGCTGACCTCGTTGCGCAGCGCCATCGAGACATTCTCGCTTGCCAAAGACGACAAATCCAAAAACCGCTTGATGGAAATTATCCAGGACGATGTGAAGCGCATCGACCGTCTCATCAGCGATATTTCCAATGCCTCGCGGCTTGACGCTGAACTATCGCGTGAGGAGCTTGAGAATGTTGACGTCGCGACCTTACTTGAAACCGTCTGCGATCTCTTCACGGCGACAGGCGTTGCCGGAGCCGCGCGGGTTGAGTTGACGATTGTCGAGGGGCCGGAGGGCCGGCCGGATCTGGGCGTACGCGGCTTTGATATGCGTCTTGGTCAGGTGGTGCGCAATCTGATCGACAATGCGCTGTCATTCAGTCCGGTGGGAGGGTTGGTCATGATAACGGCGGAACGTCGTCAGGGCGAAGTGACGATCAAGGTCGAAGATCAGGGCGCGGGTATCGAACCTGAAAACCTCGAACGGATATTCGATCGCTTTCACACCGATCGGCCCGATAGCTTCGGCGAACATTCCGGCCTCGGTCTGGCGATTTCGAAACAGATTGTCGAGGCACATGGGGGGACGATCCGCGCCGAGAACCGTTTACCCGAACATGGCGACAGCGTGCCGGATCGTTCTGGCGACAGCGACAAAGGCTTCGTTTCAATCGGTGCCCGCTTTATCGTCACCTTGCCGGCAGATATGACGCCTGCTCGCGCGGACTCATAATGGCAGGCGAGTTTCATCATGCGACATGCCTGCGCCTGGGCGCGCATGGCGTTTTGCTGCGCGGGCCGTCCGGTAGCGGCAAATCCGATCTCGCACTCCGCCTCATTCGGAGCACATGGGCGGGCGAGCTTGTGGCCGATGATCAGGTGTTGATCGAGGCTGAGGATGGACAGCTCTTTGCGTCCGCCCCCGTGGTGCTGGCGGGCCTCATCGAATTGCGGGGATTGGGCATGCTGCAAATGCCGTATCTGGCGCGCACGCTACTGCATCTGGCGGTTGATCTGGTGCCCCGCGACGACGTGCCGCGCATGCCCGATCCCGCAGCCTTGCGCCTTTGCGGCCTCGAATTGCCACGGATTGTGCTCCATGCATTTGACGCCAGCGCACCCGACAAGCTAGGTCTCGCGGCGAAATTGATCCCCGCGCGTGGCTTTGCGGGCGAGGATGGCATTATCGGCTGCTGTGACTGAGTTTGGCGCTTTGTATGCTTGTCATCGGGCCAATTTTGGAGGCACCATACGGCGCTTCTCGCGGGGGCGTGAAACGGCAAGTCGGTTATGTTCGGACCGGCGCGGCCAAAAGGGCAGTGGATGATCGGATTAGTACTCGTAACGCATGGGGCTCTGGCCAGCCAGTTTGTAGCGGCCATGGAACATGTGGTCGGCGCACAGGCGCAAGTGTCTGCCATTTGCATCGGTCCTGATGATGATATGGAACAACGCCGCAAGGATATTCTTGCAGCCGTTGCCAGTGTCGACAGCGGCGAGGGCGTCATTCTTCTCACCGACATGTTCGGCGGCACTCCCTCCAATCTCGCAATCTCTGTCCTCGACAAGGCCAGGGTCGAAGTGATTGCAGGTGTTAATCTGCCAATGCTGATTAAGCTCGCCTCTGTCCGCGATAATGTCAGCCTCTCCAAAGCCGTTGATCTCGCTCAGGAATCAGGCCGCAAATATATTTCCATCGCCAGCCGCGTTCTCGCGGGCGACGGGGTCTGAGCTTCATGGCCGAAGGCAGGTTGCTGACCATCGTCAACACGCGCGGCTTGCATGCGCGCGCGTCTGCGAAATTTGTTCAGTGCACAGAAAAATTTGACGCCGATGTCAGAGTCTCAAAAGTCTCCGAAGGTGGCAAGGAGGGGGCTTCTGTTTCCGGCAGCTCCATCATGGGTCTCATGATGTTTGCCGCAGCCCCCGGCTCAACAATCCTCATTGAGGCGACCGGCCCTGAGGCGGAAGCCGCCCTTGATGCGCTCGAAGCCCTCGTTACGGACGGTTTCGGCGAGCGCGACTAATTCAAATTTTGAGTATTTCTGCCGAAAACAGGCCATGCCGATGACGGGCAAAGCCTTGTTCCGCCCGTGCTCGGCGGTAGGATTTGACGTCACAAAAACATATAAACATTTCTTTATATCTCCCTTGCCAAGCCATTGGGCCCCTGTTATAAAACGCCCCAACTGGCGCGGTCCGGATAGCGTTTGCGCGCCCAAATTCCTAAAAGGAGCTCCCAATGAGCAATGATTACGTCATCAAAGACATCTCCCTCGCTGCTTGGGGCCGCAAGGAACTCGACATCGCCGAAACCGAAATGCCCGGCCTAATGGCAACGCGCGCCGAATATGGCAAAGCGCAGCCGCTGAAGGGCGCCCGCATCGCCGGTTCGCTGCACATGACCATCCAGACGGCCTGCCTCATCGAAACGCTGGCCGCCCTCGGCGCCGACATTCGCTGGGCCTCGTGCAACATTTATTCGACGCAGGATCATGCCGCTGCAGCCATCGCCGAGCGCGGCATTCCCGTCTTCGCCATCAAAGGTGAAAGCCTCGAAGAATACTGGGACTACACCCACCGCATTTTCGAATGGTCCGACGGCGGCGCGCCCAACATGATCCTCGACGACGGCGGCGACGCGACGCTTCTCATCCATCTGGGCAAGCGCGCTGAAGAAGGCGATGTCGCCTTCCTCGAAACCGCCTCGAACGAAGAAGAAGAAGTGCTCTACGCCTCGATCAAGAAGCGTCTGGCTTCAAAGCCCGGTTTCTATTCCGCCATCGCCAAATCTGTGCGCGGTGTCACCGAAGAAACCACGACAGGTGTGCACCGCCTGTATGAAATGCAGAAGAAGGGTCAGCTCCTTTGGCCTGCGATCAACGTCAATGACAGCGTGACGAAATCGAAATTCGACAATCTCTACGGTTGCCGCGAATCACTCGTCGACGGCATCCGTCGCGCGACAGACGTGATGATGTCGGGCAAGGTCGGCGTCGTCGCTGGCTTTGGCGACGTGGGCAAAGGTTCTGCCGCATCGCTCCGCAACGCTGGTGCGCGCGTCATCGTCACCGAAATCGATCCGATCTGCGCGCTTCAGGCCGCGATGGAAGGCTATGAAGTCACGACGATGGAAGATGCAGCCCCCCGTGGCGACATTTTCGTCACCACCACAGGCAACATCGACGTCATCACCATTGACCACATGCGCGCGATGAAAGATCGCGCAATCGTCTGCAATATCGGTCACTTTGACAGCGAAATTCAGATCAACGCCCTGAAGAACCTCAAGTGGCACAATGTGAAGCCGCAGGTTGATGAAGTTGAATTCACCGACGGCAAGCGCATCTTACTGCTGGCTGAAGGTCGTCTCGTCAACCTCGGTTGTGGCACAGGCCACCCGTCCTTCGTCATGTCGGCCTCCTTCACCAACCAGACACTCGCCCAGATCGAGCTTTGGACGAAGCCCGATGCCTATGGCAAGGACGTCTACACGCTGCCCAAGCACCTTGATGAGAAAGTCGCCATGCTGCATCTGGAAAAGATCGGCGTGAAGCTCACGAAACTGTCGCAGCGTCAGGCCGACTACATCGGCGTGCCGCAGGTCGGCCCCTTCAAGACTGATCATTACCGCTACTGAGCGGCCACGGTTTTAAAAAATACAAAGGCTCGGGGTCATTCCCGGGCCTTTTTTGTGTTTGTCGTCCCCTTTTTCGCGCCCGCTTAACGGTTCGTGTAGTATCGCTGGGGAGCTGATTTGTTTTGATGCCGGAGTGATTGGGGCCTGAGGGGAAGATGAAGCGACACGTTGAGTTGCCGCAAAACCGGCCGTTGGCAAGTGGGTCGAAGCGCCGGATAGGCCTCAAAGCTCGTTTGCATCTGAGCGTGGCTGTTTTCGCTGCTCTGCCGACGCTCGTCTATGCCGAGACCCCGCTGCCGGGCTATCTGCCGCGTGCCCTCACCACTTTGGGTCTCGCGCCTGTTGCCGCTGTCGATCATACGGTCAGCCTCTATCTTGTCGGCGCGCTCGGCCTTGCCGTTTTGAGCTTCGGTGCCGCAGCCTTCGGCTTCCGCGCCGCGCGCCGCGCCCGTCGTCTGGCGCTCGACCGTGAAGACGCCATCGCCCGCATTGATGCCCGCCTGCATGCAGCCGAGAGCATTCTCGCTGCCGAACCCGACGCCGTGTTCATCTGGACACCGGAATCGCTGCGCGCCGCGCCCGGCACCTTCCAGTCCCGTCCACGCATTGTGGGTTCCACAGCGACGCTGGTTGACCCCGCCTCCGGTGATCTTGATTTTGCCTATCTGCTGACGCGGCTTGAACCTGAAAGCGCCGGTCGCCTCAACACCGCCGTCCAGCGCCTGCGCACACGCGGCGCACGTTTTTCGCTCCATGTGCAATCGATCGACGGGCGCACATTCGAGGCCGAAGGCCGTCCCGCCGGCGCACTTGCCGTTCTCTGGCTGCGCGACGTGACAGGCGAACGCGCCGAAGTGAGCCGCCTCAAGGATCGTCTGCGTCAGGCCGAAGAAGCGCGCGCGCGCTTTGAAGCCCAGATGATGACCGCGCCTTTCGCCGCCTGGCGGCGCGGTGAAGAGGGGCGTCTGGCGTGGGTCAACGAGGCCTATGCGCGCGCCGTTGATGCGACCTCGCCCGAAGACGCGGTCATGCGCGAGCTTGAACTTTTGAACGAAGAAGTGCGTGCGAGCCTCAGGCGGCATTTGTTTGACCGTGCTCGCGCAACGGAACGAACCCACGCGGTCATGGCGGGTGAACGCCGCGCGCTCGAAGTGTTCGAGCATCGCGTCGATGGTGGATTTGCCGGTATGGCAATTGACGTCTCGGCGCTTGATGCCACGGAAGGCGAACTCCGCCGCCACATCGATAGCCATGCGGCAACCCTCGATCGCGTGACGACGGCAGTAGCGATCTGCGGTCCCGATAAGCGGCTCAAATTCCGCAATCGTGCTTACGAGACGCTCTGGGGCCTTGATCCGCAGTGGCTCGATACAGAGCCGACCGACATGGAAGTGCTTGACCAGCTGCGCACCCAGCGCCGTCTGCCCGAACAGGCCAATTTCCAGGCGTGGAAGCAGTCGCGCATGGACATTTACACCTCGCCCGATCCGCTTGAGGAATATTGGCATCTGCCTGATGGCCGCATCATTAAAGTGCTGGGGCAAGCGCATCCTTTTGGCGGCGTCATCTATGTCTACGAGAACGTCACCGAACAATTGAACCTTGCCAGCGACTTCAACACGCTGACACGCGTGCAGCGCGAAACTATTGATCACCTTTATGAAGGTGTTGCAGTTTTCGGCACAGACGGACGCCTCAAACTGTCAAACCCCGCTTACGCCCGCATCTGGAACTTTACCGAAGAACAGCTTGCAGGCGGGCCGCATGCAAATGAGATCGCTGCGACCACCGCCGGTCTTTATGCTGATGAAGCGCAGGCCGAAGCTTTCAAGGCACGCCTCACGCATGAAGGTGCCGCGCGAACCACGACAACGGGACGTCTGGAACGCTCCGACAATACCGTTATCGATTATGCGATTGTGCCCCTTGCCGATGGCGCATCGCTCCTCACCTATGTCGATGTGACCGACGGCCTTCGTGCCGAACAGGCGTTGCGCGAACGCAATGACGCGCTGGAAACCGCCGATCGGCTCAAGTCCGAATTCATCAGCCATGTGTCCTATCAGCTGCGTACACCACTCACGAATATTCTGGGCTTTGGCGAAATTCTCGAAACCGAAATGTTTGGCGAACTAAACCCCAAGCAGCATGAATATACGCAAGGCATTCTCGATTCATCCGACACGCTTCTCGATATCGTCAATGACATTCTCGATCTGGCCGTCATTGAAGCGGGTGCCATGACGCTGGACCTGTCGGACGTTGACATCGCTGAAGTGATTTCGTCAGCGGAACAATTCGCTCACCATCCGGCACAGAAGAACCGAGTATTGGTCCTTGTCGAAAACCAAGGCGAGCTTGGGTCTGTGCGTGCCGACGGCAAGCGCATCAAGCAAATCATGATCAATCTCCTGTCGAACGCGCTAGCTTTCACAAGTCCCGGCGACACGATCACTATCGGTGCGACGCGCAGCGAAAATTCCGTCGATCTCTTTGTGGCCGACACCGGCATCGGCATAAAGCCTGAATATCAAGCGACTGTGTTTGACCGTTTCGAAGCTCATTCAGGGGCCGACCGGCGGCGTGGCGCGGGGTTGGGCCTGAGTCTAGTGCGTTCCTTTGTTGAGCTGCATGGCGGCTGGGTGACGCTCGAAAGCGCGCCCGATGTTGGCACACGTGTCACCTGCCATTTGCCGGTGCGCGCGTCAGCGGTGGTCGCCACGCTTCAACCGTGACGCTTGACTTCGAACTTTCTCAGGCGTATCGATTTTGCCGACGGGAACTTACCCGTGCGAAATACGTGGATTTCAGTATGTGCAGCATCACAGACAAGTCAGGGAATGAGCCGCTCGGCATCTATGTGATGTCGTGTGTCCTTGGCAACGCCAAGGCTGGCTGCACTCGAGAGGAAAACGTGGGGCGCTGAACGAAACCCTGCATTGATCCCTAGGATCCACCTCCGAGGCTTTGATACGCACCGGGGGTTTTTTGTTGTTCCGCACACCCCGCGTATCTGGCTTCGGGCCAAAAAAGTCCCGATCATGACCGATACATTGAACCAGATTCCGAAAGTCCCGAGCTTCAGCGCCGCACCATTGCCGCCGGTTGCACCTGCGCAGGATTTTCTCATCGAAGCACGTGAATTGCTTCGCCTTGCTGGCCCCGTAGTCATCACGCAATTGGCGCAAATGGGCATCGGCACCATCGATGTGCTGATGCTGGGTGCCTATAGCAAGGACGCGCTGGCGGCCTCCGCTCTGGGTCTCAGCCTTTATTATGCCATGTGGGTTTTAGCGATGGGACCAGCGGTCGCTGTGCAGCCCATGATTGCGCATATTCTAGGCGCGCGCGCTGTCGGTCAGCGGGCCGATTTGCGCGGTGTGCGGCTCACTGTGCGCATGTCGCTCTGGGCAATCCTTGTTCTCATCCCCTTTCAGATCGCCTTTCTTTGGTACGCAGGCGACATGCTCAAGGCCATCGGTCAGCCTGTGGATTTGGCGGAAGACGCAGGCCATTTTGTGCGCATGCTGGCAATCGGTTTTGTCTTCACGACGGCCTTCAACGTGCTGCGGGGCTATGCGACCGCTTTGTCGCGGCCTAATGCGCCGCTCATCGTCATGGGCCTGACGATCGTCTTCAACGCTGTCGTCGCTTATGTGCTCATCTTCGGCCATTTCGGTGCGCCGCGCATGGGGCTCACGGGCGCAGGCATCGCAAGTTCACTTTCGTTTGCCTTCAGCTTTGCAGTCATGATCGCGGTCATCCTGCTGACGCCCGAACTCGCGCGTTACCGCATTTTCCGTCGTTTCTTTCAGCTCGATTGGAAGACCTTGAAAGAAGTCCTCCGTCTCGGCATGCCGATCAGCATGACGATCATCTTTGAAGCCATGTTCTTCAATGCCGGTACGATGATTATGGGGTACTTCGGCACTGACAGTGTTGCCGCCCACCAGATTGCCCTCAACGTCGTCGCTCTTCTGTTTATGGTGCCTCTGGGGATCGCGACGGCGGCGACTGTGCGGATTGGTCTTGCCGCGGGTGCCAATGATATGCCGCGTGTGCGTCGCGCGGGCGGGGCTGCCATGTCGATCTCGCTGACCTTCATGGGCCTTTGCGGGATTGCCCTCGCTGTATTTGCTCCTCAGATTATCGGTGTTTATCTCGATGCTTCAAAGCCCGAGAACGTGCCGGTGATCGAACAGGCCGTGCTGTTCCTGCGCATCGGCGCGGCGTTCCAGTTGTTTGATACGGGGCAAGTGGTGGCATCGCTCTCGCTGCGCGGCCTCAAAGATGCCAACGCGCCTATGTGGATTGCGGGTGCATCCTATTGGATCGTCGGTTTCCCGCTGGCGCTCCTACTTGCGTTCCATTTTCACATGGCAGGCGCGGGCGTCTGGGTTGCCTTTGTGGTGTCACTGGCGGTGGCGACACTATTCATGTCGGTGCGCTTTATTCATCTCGCCGAGGTCGATTGGCGCGCGCCCTTCCGCCGGAAGTGATTTAGGCTTGGGGTCCGGACCCCAGCTGAACGGAGCGAACATGATTGAACACATCATCACCGAGCGTCAGCGCGATCTCGGCGGCGGCTTCACCGTCGGTCGCGTGCTCCCCTATGCCCCGCGCCGCATGGTGGGGCCTTTCATTTTCTTTGATCACATGGGTCCGGTGAATTTTGAAGCCGGTATTCCGAAGAGCCTCGATGTACGGCCGCATCCCCATATCGGGCTTTCCACCGTCACCTATCTGTTCAGCGGCGAAATCATGCATCGCGACAGCGTTGGCTCTGAACTCGCAATCCGTCCGGGCGAAGTCAATTGGATGACAGCAGGGCGCGGCATCACCCATTCGGAACGTCTGGAAAAAGCGCGCCTCACCGGCGATCTTATTCACGGCATTCAGGCCTGGGTGGCCTTGCCCGATGGTCAGGAAGAGGTGGATCCTGCTTTTGCGCATTTCGGCACAGGCGATCTGCCGATGATCGAAGACAAGGGCCTGTCCATGCGCCTAGTCGCCGGTCGCGGCTTCGGCGCGCAGTCAGTGAAGACCCATTCGCCGATGTTTTACGCGCATGCCGAATTGGAAGCGGGAACAAAAGTCGAGCTGCCGATGGATTATGCCGAATGCGCCGCCTATGTCGTCACGGGTCGCATCAAAACCGAAGGTCAGGAACTCGCCGCCGCGCAAATGGCGGTCTTCAGTGACGGTGCGTCGCCCGTCATTGAAGCACTTGAAAAATCAACCGTGATGCTTCTGGGCGGCGATCCTGTGGGCCAGCGTTTCATCGACTGGAATTTTGTATCCTCGTCCAAGGAACGTATTGAACAGGCAAAAGCGGATTACACTTCGGGCCGTATGAAACTGCCCGATCTCGATCACGATGAATTCATGCCGCTGCCGAAATAGAAAGCGCCGTTTGGCATTTCACTTTTCAGCGACGGCTTTGAGGTTTTGCAAACCTTCTTCGAATTGCCCACCGACCATTTTGTCCATGTCGAAAATCACATGCATGATCTTCGGCAGGAAGGTCACCGGCCCGTACATGGTCCATGTGACCTTGGTGGCATCGCCATCCGGCGCGAGCGAGAAATTGACCATATTGTGCGCTTCAAAGGGCTTGCTAAAATCGAGCTTCATCAAGACTTTTTCATCCGGCACAGATTCCGCGATTTCCATCTGCCCTTCGCCTGCATTGCCATTGCCCGACCATCCATAGACGGCACCTACGTCTGAGGACGGACCTTCGTAGCGACGCACCATACTCGGGTCCATTTTCTCATATGGCGACCAGGTGCCGAAGGCATGAAGGTCATTGATGAGCGGGAATATCTTGTCCGCACTTGCATTGATCGTTGCGGAACGCTCGACGCGGAATTCATCGGGCTTCATGGCCGCAAGGATCAGCACAACCACAATGGTGAGCGCGACAAGTCCGGCTGCACCGATCAGAATTTTTTTCAACATAGTCAATTCCCCAAACTCCTGCCTTCACGGCATTTTTACAGCATTGACCATCCAGTGCGTACCGAATTGATCAACGCACATGCCGAAGCGATGCGAGAAAAATGTTTCCATCAAAGGCTGGAGCACATTGCCCTTGTCCGACAGAGCCGCAAAGAGCCTGTCGGCCTCGGTGACGCTGTCCGCGTTCAGCGCCAGCGTCACACCTTGCATAGGGGAAGATGGTGTTCCTGGCGGCTGGTCTGATCCCATCAACGAGATGCCGTCGCCTGCCAGATTGGTATGCAGCACACGGCGTTGCGCCTCTGCAGATTTATCCGGCGCATCGGGAGCATCGGCATAAGACATCGACATAGTCACTTCTCCGCCGATGTGCTTTTGGTAATAGGCAAAAGCCTCTTTGCAGTTTCCGTTCATATGCAGATAGGCATTGAGGTTCATGACATTTTCCTCCCTCTGATATTAAAGCTGCGCGAGATAGTCCTCCAGCCGGTCGAGCCGCGCATTCCAGATCGCGCTTTGCTCTTCGAGCCAGTTTTCAACATCTTTCATTGCGTCGGGCGCAATCCGGGCAGGTCGCATCTGCGCATCCCGGCTCCGGATAATGAGACCGGCGCGTTCAAGCACCTTGAGATGCTTGGAGACCGCTGGCAGGCTCATGGCGAATGGTTCGGCGAGTTCATTGACCGATGTCTCGCCGGTGGCAAGCCGCGCCAAAATGGCCCGTCGTGTCGGATCGGCGAGCGCGGCGAATTTGGCGCTCAGCACATCACTGTCGGAAATGGCAGGCTGCATAAGATAAAAACCATTTGGTTAAATAAACTTCTGGTTTAATATCGCGGGAGCGAACTCCCGTCAAGCGACCCGGCAATTTCGATCCCCGGCAATTTTCGATCAATGTGAGGACTGTGCCTGTGAAATATTTAGCTGTTGTGATGATCTGTCTGTTACTTGCCGCCTGTGACAAGCCCGCTGAAAGCCAGTCTGCCGGCCCTGCGGCGGCGGATGTTCCTGCGGGCCATTACACGCTCGACAAATCCCACACGAGCCTTCTGTTCCGCGTTAGTCACATCGGTTTCTCGACCTATACGGGCTCGTTCACCGGCTTTGACGCAACGCTGGAATTTGATCCGGCAAATCCGGCAGCGATGAAATTTGACGGCACGGTCGATGTGTCCACCTTGACGCTTTCCAATCCGCCCGCAGGCTTTGTCGCCGATCTTTTGGGCGCGACATGGTTTGAAGCGGATAAGTTCCCCACCATCACGTTTCGCTCGACCGCCATCGAGGTGACCGGCGCAAACACCGCCAATGTAACCGGCGATTTCACAATGCATGGCGTGACGAGGCCGCTGGTTCTCGCTGTCACCTTCAACGGCGGCTATGCGGGCCACCCCTATGATCCCAATGCGCGCATTGGTTTTTCGGCGACCGGCGCCCTCAAACGGTCCGAATTCGGTATGGCCTATGGTGTGCCCGAGCCCGGCACGACCTTGGGTGTCGGCGACGAGGTACAATTGCTGCTCGAATCTGAATTCAGTGGCCCGCCGCTGGAAGGTGCGGCCCCTGCGCCTGAGGCTCACTGACAATCAGACAGCGATATTGGGGGCGACCACTGTCATCAGACCTTGAATAATCAGCACTTCCCCTTAAATGACCGAAATGCTATTTTCGGTCAGTCCGCACTCAGGGAAGAGGAACCCCCCAATGTCAGTCAGCTTCACGGTCAATGGTGTGAGCCATACGCTTGATGTCGAAGGTGAAATGCCGCTCCTCTGGGCGCTGCGCAATGAGCTTGGTCTCAACGGCACCAAATTCGGTTGCGGCGTGGCTGCCTGCGGTGCCTGCACAGTGCATGTGAACGGCGAGGCGATGCGCTCCTGTTCTACGCCTGTGTCGTCGGTTGACGGCGCGGCGATCACAACCATCGAAGGCCTCGCAGCAGCGCATGGAGCGGCTGAAAAGCTTGCACCCATTCAGGCTGCATGGATCGAACATCAGGTGCCGCAATGCGGCTACTGCCAGTCTGGCATGCTGATGGCGGTCTCGGCGCTCCTGAGTGAGAACCCCAACCCCAGCGACGCGGAGATCGACGAGACGATCACCAATGTTTGCCGCTGCGGTACTTATCCGCGCATCCGCGCTGCGATCCATTCGCTGTCGAACGCCTGAGGGGAACGCGCATCATGACCATTATTGAAAAACTGAAAAACCCCACCCGTCGCCAGCTGATCGTGGCCGGCGGCCTTGCCACCGGTGGACTGCTGCTGGGTTATGCCTTCTCCGGTCCCTCGCGCCAAACACTTGCCAATCGCGCTGCATCCGGCGAAGGCGAGCAGATGATGGCCACATGGATCAAGATTTCGCCGGACAATACAGTGACGGTCTATGTCCCCCATTCTGATATGGGGCAGGGCGTCATCACCGCGCTGGCCATGATGGCGGCGGAAGAAATGGAAGCCGACTGGTCGCTCGTGCGGCCCGAACAGGCCCCGGCCGAAACCGCCTTCGCCAATGAAAACCTCGGCCTCAATTTCACTGACGGCGTCAATATTCCTCGTCTGCTGCAAGGCGTGACGGATGCCGCCTTCGTCAAGCTCTCGCAATTCATGAGTCTGCAGGTCACCGGCGGTTCGTCCTCTGTGCGCTTCACCGGCGAACATGGCATGCGCCCGGCCGGTGCCGCCGCAAAGGACATGCTCATCCGCGCCGCCGCCAATCGTTGGGGCGTGCCCGCATCCGAATGCACGGCCAAACTCTCGCACGTCACGCATCCGTCGGGAAAATCGGCCACCTTCGCCGAGCTTGCCAGTGACGCTGCTGAATTGTCCCCGCCCTCCACGCCGGTTCTGAAAGCAAAATCGGATTATACGATTGTCGGCAAGCCCATTCCCCGCGCTGACATTCCTGCCAAGGTCGATGGCACAGCCGTCTATGGCGTTGATATTCGCCAGCCCGGCCAGCTTTATGCCGCCGTCCGGCTTGCGCCCACATTCGGTTCTGAAGTTGTAAGCTATGACGCCGAGCCGATCCTCGCGCGTCGCGGTGTGAAAAAGATCGTCCCCATCCCCGGTGGCGTTGCCGTCGTGGCCGACAATTTCTGGCGTGCCAAGGAAGCGGCTGCTGCCCTCGACATCACGTTTGATACCAAGGGCAACGAGAAGCTCTCGATGGCCTCGCTTTATGCCGAACATGACGCGGCCATCGCCGCTGATGACAGCAATGAAGATGTTGAGAAGGGCGATGTGGCAACGGGACTGGCAAATGCAGCGAGCACGAAACAGGCAACGTATCGCGTGCCTTTCCTTGCCCATGCCTGCATGGAGCCGATGAACTGCACCGTCTGGATCCGTGATGGCAAGGTTGATGTTTGGGTCGGTTCGCAGGACGCGCTGGGTACACGTGCGCGTGTTGCCGAAGTCTCCGGCGTGGATTTCGACAATGTTACCATGCATCCGCTGCTGCTTGGCGGTGGTTTCGGTCGCCGCATTCCGCTGCGCTCGGGCTTCTTCGATTTCCCCAGCGAGATCGATTTTGCAACCCTCATCGCCAAGGAAGTCGACGCGCCTGTGCAGCTTCTCTACACGCGCGAGGATGACATCCAGCATGATGCCTATCGCATCGCCGTGACATCGAGTTTCACGGTCGGCGTCGATGAAAAGGGTATGCCGGTCGCTTGGAAAAATCGCTACACGATCAAGGATGATCCGGACGAAGCCGCCCATATTCCTTATGGCGTGGCGGACCAGTCCATCCGCTACACCGATAGCCAGTCCATTGTGCCGCGCGGTCCGTGGCGTTCAGTGGCTCATACGCAGCACACGTTCTTCAATGAAAGCTTCATTGACGAATTGGCACATGATGCGGGCATGGATCCATTCGAATACCGCCGTGAGCTTTTGAAGGATGAGCCGCGCCATCTCGCCGTACTGGAAACAGTCGCGGAAAAAGCGGGCTGGGGTACGCCGTTGCCCAAGGGCCGTGCCCGTGGCATCGCCATCCAGAAAAGCTTCAAGACCATTGTCGCCGAAGTCGCCGAAGTCTCGCTTGGCGCCGATGGTGCGGTGAAGGTGCACAAGGTCACAGCCGTGGTCGATTGCGGCGAGGTCATCAATTCCGACACTGCCCGCCAGCAGGTTGAAAGCGGCATCATCTTCGGTCTCACCGCTGCACTCTATGGCGAGATCACCATTGCCGACGGTGCCGTCGAACAGTCGAACTTCCCCGATTACGAAATGGTGCGCATGTCCGATGTGCCCGAAATCGATGTGCATTTCATCGAAAGCGGTGCCGAGATTGGCGGTCTGGGTGAGCCGGCCACACCGGTCATCTCTGCCGCCGTCGCCAATGCGGTTTTCACCATCTCCGGCAAGCGCGTGCGTGAACTGCCGCTGAAAAATCACGACCTGACGCCCAAGGCCGACAAGCTCGCATCCGCGGCTGAGTAAGCGCGCAAGTAACCAATACAAAGCCCGCCTCTCAAGTATGAGAGGCGGGCTTCTTTGCGCCTAATCCGTCACCGCCGGATTGGAATAATCTCAGTGCTGCGATTCAGGCATCGTCACGCGTATGCCTTCAAGCGCCGGTGAGACTTTGATCTGGCAGGCGAGGCGCGAGTTTTCCGCCGAGTGTTCGCAGAAGTCGAGCATCGTGTCTTCCATCGGGTCTTTGTCGGCGAGCTTGCCCGCCCAGTCTTCCGGCACGAACACCATGCAGGTGGCACACGCGCAGGCGCCGCCGCAATCGGCATCGATGCCGGGAATAAGCGCCTTTGTTGCCGCTTCCATCAGCGTCAGCCCGTCCGCCACATCCAGCGTGTGCTCTTTGCCGCTATGTTCAATAAACGTGACTTTCGTCATCTCAAATTTCCTCTGGCTTTTGGGATTGGGGCGGCTGAGGCATCAGGCCTTGGCCACTTCTTTCATGTTGATGGTTTCGTCTGCGAGACGCGCCGGATCGAGTTTGGCGTGCTGGGCAATCAGCATCTTTGACATCATGAATTCCGGCGGGCGGTTCACGGCATCGACGGCGATCAGCACGCCGTCTTTGAGATAGAAGACCGCAAAATTATTGTCTGTATCGGGATTGCCGCGCGTCACGGCTTGCGTATAGCCCTGACTCAAACCCGCAATCTGCAGTTTGAGATCATATTGATCCGACCAGAACCAGGGCACCTGATTATAGGGCTTGTCCTTGCCGGTCATGGCGGCAGCCGCTGTCTTTCCCTGTTCGATAGCGTTCTGCACGCTTTCAAGACGCAGGCGGCGGTCAAAGACGCCATTGGGATGATTGGTGCAATCACCGGCGGCGAAAATATCGGGATCTGATGTGCGCGTGCATTCATCAACGACGATGCCGTTGGAAACTTCAATGCCTGCCATCTCTGCAAGCTCAGCGTTGGGCAGAATGCCGATGCCGACGACCACAAAATCGCAGGGGAATATCTTTCCGTCGCCCGCATTAACGCCCGTCACATTGTGATCGGCATCGCCTTCAAATCCCACAACCGTCACATCGGTGCAGATATTGACTCCGGCGGCGGCATGGACGCGTTCATAGAAGCGCGACACGATCGGATCAACAACACGGGCGAGCACACGATTTGCTGTTTCCAGAACTGTCACATCAAGACCGTTCTTCTTGGCGACAGCGGCAACTTCAAGACCAATATAGCCACCGCCCACGATGACCATGCGGGCACCGGCTTTGAAATGGCTCTGGATTTCGTGGACATCGCCCACCGAGCGCAAGTAATGCACGCCTTTAAGATCGAAGCCCGGGACGTTGATCTCGCGCACGCGACTGCCGGTGGCGATCAGAAGTTTTGTATAGGCGATGACATGGCCGTCGCCGGTCGTCACGGTTTTTGCTTTGGCATCAATTGCGGTGACGCGCGTGCCGAGCATCAATGTGCAATGGGCATTGGCGTAAAATTCGGCGGGTTTCAGCTCGACGCGGTCAAAGCCGATTTCACCGGCGAGAAATTTCTTGCTGAGCGGCGGGCGCTGATAGGGTGGTTCGGCCTCGTCGCCGATGAGTGTGATTGCGCCTTCAAAGCCTTCCGCACGCAGACTGACGACGGCCTGTGAAGCGGCCTGACCTGCGCCGATGATGACAATTCCGGGCGATGCGCTGGCGCTCATACTCATCTTCTCTCCCCTTGCGGTCACAAGCGCCCCGTCGGGCGGTGACCGTCCTTCCTCGCGGGCGTTGATCCGCCCGTCCGCCCTTTTATCGGCCTGTTGTGCCTGCGTCACGCACAGAGCTGCCGGCCCAACGCCACAAACATGACGCCAGCGTCAACTTTTATAATGAACCTGCCGGAAAATAGCAAATGTGCTGGAAACGGGAGGAGAAACGGGGGTTAGTCGAGCACGTTCTCGCTCTTGGCAACCACATCGGCATAGTCGAAAGTGAAGACCGCCATCAGGATGTTGCAGGTCTCACCATCGTCGGACAGAGGCAGATAGAGACTGTCGAAATGAGGGAAATCGCGCGTCTCCTCTTTCCAGTCCGTGATCCAGTTGGCTTCACCTTCGGCGCGGACCACGATCTTATCGCGGGCGGATTTGCGATAGACCGCCTTGACGCCCTTGACCGCGGTTTCCCCGAAAGGCCCGTAGGCCTCGCTTACCGTGCAGCCCGTGCTGTTGGTCAGAAAATAGCGCGTCACCTTGGTGCCGATAAGCCGGTAGCGGAAATCAGAGCAGTTATCCATCACCTCAATCATCATGATCCAGCCCAGATGCTCGCGCAGTTCGACGGGATTGATGTCAGCGCGCGCCGGCATGGTGCGGCTGCCGCGCTTGGCAAGCCAATAGGCGTGGACGGCGGCAAGGGTCGGGTTTTCGATGTTCTGGGGATCGATAGTGGTGCGCGCGCGATCAAGCCGCTTGGGCCCTGATCCGGCCACCCCTGCGTCCTCGCGTGCCAGTGCACTCATCCGCTCAACCCCCCACAAGATTGCTGCTACCCGACGCTACCCTTGTGCGCCCCGGTTCCGGCATCATGGGTGGCACCGGTTAAGCACCATTTAAAATGGTGACTTTAGTTTGCGAAAACGCGCGTTTCTTTCCTCCGCAAATGGCGGATAAATTGACATTTCCGGCGCGCTTTGCCTCCATGCGGTGATGATGGACAACATGCCTGCACCCCTCAAGATCTCGCTGAGCCTGACCGACGAATCGGCGACGCGCGCCCTTGGCCGCCGCCTCGCGCCTCTCCTCGAAACGGGAGACTTTGTGGCACTGACCGGCGACCTCGGCGCGGGCAAAACCGCTTTGGCGCGCGCCATCATTCAGGCGCGGTATGGCGAAGGCGGCGAGGATGAAGATGTGCCAAGCCCGACCTTCACCCTCATTCAAACCTATGAGACACCCGACCTTCTCATCACCCATGCCGATCTCTACCGGCTTGATGACCCCGAAGACCTGCGCGAGCTGGGGCTCGGAGAAGCGCTCGACGAGGGAGCCGTGTTGATGGAATGGCCCGACCGCATGGGTACACCCCCCGCTAATCGTCTCGACATTGTGCTGAGCCTTGAAGGAGGCACCGTCACAGGCGCACGCGGCGCGCATCTCACCGCGCATGGCCCCTCTTGGGTCCGCCGCCTCAACGCGTTAAAGCTCTGATGACGCCGATTGTCTATGTTCATCTGACCAACTCAGCCCGCTCACGGAAACACCTGAAGCCATGACGTCACGCGAAGATCAGATCCGCGCTTTTCTCCAGTCTGCTGGTTGGAGCGACGCTGTCCGCGCACCGCTCGCCGGCGATGCTTCGACGCGGCGTTATGAAAGACTGAACGGCCCCAAAGGTCGCGCTGTGCTGATGGACTGGCCGCGCGCGCCTGAAGTTCCCGTGCCATCAGGTCAGCAATCCTATAGTCAGATCGCGCATCTCGCCGTTGATTGCCGCCCCTTTGTGGCGGTCTGCGATTATCTCACCGGCGCAGGGTTGGCCGCACCTGAAATTTTCGCCCGCGACCTCGACGCAGGTCTGCTGCTCTCCGAAGACCTCGGTGACGATCTCTACGGCCCGGCGATTGATGCAGGTGTTGGCCCGCAAGGGACATCGCTTGATGAGATGTACCGCGCCGCCATCGACACGCTGATCGCGCTGCAATCGAACCCCGCGCCCATGACGCTGCCCGTCGGCGACGGCACCGATCATCAGGTGCCGTATTTTGACGATGGTATTTTTCGCGCGGAATTGAATGTACCGCTCGACTGGTATTTTCCGGTCGTCCTTGGCCGTGAGGTGAGTGATACAGAACGTGCCGCCTATCACGATATCTGGGGCGGCCTGCGCCCGATGATTGATGCAGGTCCCCGCACGCTTTTCCTGCGCGATTTTCATTCGCCTAATATCATCTGGCTCAGCAAACAGTCAGGCGTCCGCCGTGTCGGCCTGATTGATTTTCAGGATGCGCTCATCGGCTCGCGTGCTTACGACGTTGTCTCTTTTCTGCAGGATGCGCGCAAAGATGTGCCGCGCGCCCGCGAAGAGGCGATGCTGAAACTTTATGTGACGCGTGCAAATTCCGATCTCGATAGTTTCAATGAAGAAGAATTCCGTGCCGCTTATGCAACGCTTGGCGCTGAACGCGCGCTGCGCCTCATCGGGCTTTGGCCGCGTCTCTTGAAGCGCGATAACAAGCCGCATTATATGGCGCATATGCCGCGCACGATGGACTATCTGCAACGCAACCTCGCCCATCCCGCCCTTGCACCGCTCAAAGTCTGGCTTGATGCGCATATGTTCGTGACGGCCTGACGCCCATGCAGATCAAACGCGCAATGGTGATGGCGGCGGGCAAAGGCACGCGGATGCAACCGCTCACCGACACAATGCCAAAACCCATGGTGCCCTTCATGGGGCGGCCCCTGATCGATCATGTGCTCGACCGTCTGGCCGCCGCTGGCATTGAAGAAGTGATCGTCAACACGCATCACTTTGCTGATGTGCTCGAAGCCCATCTCACATCGCGTCACCATCCGCGTATCGTCTTGTCCGATGAGCGCGCGCAATTGCTCGACACAGGCGGCGGCGCGAAACATGCGATTGCGTTGTTGGGCGACGAGCCGATCATCACGTTTAATTCAGACAGCGTCTGGGCCGAACCCGAGGGCACAAACCTTCGTGATTTGATGGCAGCGTTTGAACCTGAGCGCATGGACGCGTTGCTGATGATTGCAGACGCCGCGCGCACCATCGGCTTTGTCGGACGCGGTGACTTTCATATGGACGGCGAAGGCCAACTCACGCGCCGCAAACCGGACGAGACGGCGCTCTGCATGTTTGCGGGTGTACAGATCATCAAGCCGCAGCTCTTTGCCGATGGTCCTGATGGTCCTTTCTCGACAAACCTCATCTGGGACCGGTTGATCGGGCGGGGAACTCTGTTCGGACACGCGATGCAAGGCACCTGGATGCATGTCGGTTCGCCGCCGGATTTGGCCGCCGCCGAAGCTTTCCTCCACGACCTCGGAGGCGCGGCGCGCTAGACTTCTGCCCATGTCAGAAGATTCGTCTCCCCGCCTTTTTACGATCCCGTCCGGTACGCCTTTCCTTGAGGCGCTGGCCCGCGCGCTGCTGGCCGACCCGACGCTCGGCGGGCGGCTCGGACATGATAACGCATTGGCAGATATAACGATTTTGCTCCCCACACGTCGTGCGGTGAGGGGGCTGAACGATGCCTTCTTGCGTATGGGCGGGGGTAAGGCGCTGCTGCTGCCGAGGGTCAGGCCGCTCGGCGATGTGGATGAGGATGAACTTGTCCTCCATGCCGATACATTTGCCGCCCCTGAAGCCATCGGGCCGATGGATCGCCAACTCCGTCTCGCCCGCCTTATCCTCGATTTGCCTGACAATCCCGCCGAAGGTGATGTGAGCCGTGCCCTGTCGCTGGCCTCCGACCTTGGGCAATTCCTCGATATGGCGGAGACGGAAGACGTTGATCTCGATGGGCTTTCGGACATTGTCCCCGATGAATTTGCCGAGAACTGGCAACTCACCATCGAGTTTTTGAAACTCGTCACGACCCGCTGGCCGGATGCATTATCCGCGCTTGGTCTCATCGATCAGGCCAAGCGACGCAACCTTTTGCTCAATGCGGAAACGGAAAGTCTGAAGGCGGGCACGCAGAGATCCCCGATCATTGCGGCAGGATCGACGGGTTCTATCCCCGCAACGGCGGAACTTTTGGCGACAATTGCGGGATTACCCAATGGCGCGGTGGTGTTGCCGGGTCTCGATCTTATGCTCGACGAGGATAGTTTCGCAGACCTGCCCCATTCGCATCCCCAATACGGGATGAAGCACCTGCTTGACCGGATGGGCGCGACGCGGAAAGACGTAAACCTTTGGCCGGATTGCGAAATCTCAAAGGCGCAGGAAGCGCGGGCGCGGTTTCTGTCAGAAGCCATGCGGCCTGCGACGACCACAGAGAAGTGGCATGGCGCCCTCGAGGGACTTGCTCGAGACACACTCGAGTTCAACTCGATTTCCGAGCTTTTCCTGTTGGAAATCGAGGTATTCCGTGTCGAGGCTGAGACCATCGCTTTGATGATGCGCGAGGTCCTCGAAACGCCGGGAAAAACCGCAGCGCTTGTTACCCCCGACCGGGGATTAGCGCGACGTGTGGCGATGGATTTGCGTCGCTGGGGGATAGAGATCGACGATTCCGCCGGACGCCCGCTCGCTCAGACAGCGCCCATGAGTTTCCTGCGCCATGTCGCCGAAATGGTGGCGAGCGATTTCGCGCCGGTGGAACTTTTGGCCTGTCTGAAACACCCGCTCGCCTCGCTCGGTCAGAAGTCCGTCAGTCTACGGAGTGATATTCGTGTGCTGGAGCGGGCCGTCCTGCGCGGACCGCGACCGGCGGGGGGGCTGGCGGGATTGCGGGCCGCACTTGGGCATTCCAAAGCGGGGACAAAAGATCTCAAAAAATTGATCGACCGGCTTGAGGCCGCTTGTACTCCATTTGCTGAACTGCTGGGTGGGGATAAAGCCTCCTTCGGCGATCTTCTGAAAGCGCATATCACCTGTGCCGAAGCGATCGCCAAGGGCGTTGATAAGGAAGACACGCTCGCGCTCTGGGCCAAGGAAGAAGGCGCGGTGGCGTCGAAATTTATCAGTGAACTGATGGTATCGGCCCCTGCGCTGGGCGAGATCGACCCTTATGCTTATGGGCAGGTCTTTGTGGACCTTGCCCGCGCTGGCGTTGTCCGGCCCAAATTTGGTGCGCATCCGCGTCTGTCGATCTGGGGGCCTCTGGAAGCGCGGTTGCAACATGCGGACCGCATGATCCTTGGCGGCTTGAACGAAGGCGCATGGCCGGCAGACGCCAAGCTCGATCCCTGGCTCAATCGCCCGATGCGAAAATCACTGGGGCTGGAACCGCCCGAACGCCGGATCGGCCTGTCGGCCCATGATTTTGTTGAAGGGGCGAGTGCAAGCGAGGTCTATCTCACGCGCGCGCTGAAAGTTGACGGCGCACCGACTGTCGCCTCGCGCTGGGTCTTGCGTTTGCAAGGGCTCGTCAAAGGCATGGGGCTTGAGCATGCGCTTGATGCGCCGAAATGGATGGAATGGGCGCAATCGCTCGACGCGGCATCAGACGTCTCGCCCATCGACAAGCCCGCGCCGCGCCCGCCGCTCGACAAGAGACCCACGAAATTTAGCGTCACGGAAATCGAAACGCTGATCCGCGATCCCTATTCGATCTATGCCAAGCATGTGTTGCGTCTGAAACCGCTCGACGCGATTGATGAAAGCATTGCGGCGGCAGAACGCGGCACGATCATCCATGAAGCACTTGAGCTTTTCGTCAGAGCCTATCCTGAAACTTTGCCCGAGAATGCTTACGAGGAATTGATCCGGCTCGGACGCGAAGCCTTTGCCGAGACGATTGACCGGCCCAATGTGGCGACCTTCTGGTGGCCGCGCTTTGAGCGCATTGCCGAATGGATTGTCGAGTTCGAGACGAAGCATCGCGAAGCAGTGACAAAGGCGCATGAAGAAAAATCGGGCCTGATCGAAATTGGAGGATTGAAGCGTCCGACCACTCTCAGAGGCCGTGCTGATCGCATTGATGAAATGACAGACGGCACGCTGACGATCATCGATTACAAGACGGGCGGCATGCCGGGCAAACGCGAAGTGGAAGTGGGGCTTGCGCCGCAACTACCGCTCGAAGCGGCAATGGCGGCACGCGGTGGCTTCGGCAAGGACCTCACAAAGGAAACATCGAACCTGATGTTCCTGCGTCTGACAGGGGGTGCGAAGGCGGGCGAGACGCGGGCGATCCCGACGATCGGACTTGTCGAAAACATCTGGGATGATTTGGTCCGCCTGCTCAAACAATATGAAGATGAAGCGACGCCTTATCTGTCGCATCCGCGCCCGCAATTCATTGGCCGCTTTGCCGAATATGATCATCTGGCCCGCGTCAAGGAATGGTCCACCAGCGGCGAGGGCGGCGAATGAGCAGCGCCCTCGAAACCAAGAAATCAACACGCAGCGATGATCAGCAGGCGCGCGCGTCAAATCCTGAAGCGTCTGTCTGGGTGTCGGCGAATGCGGGCGCGGGCAAAACACATGCGCTGACGACGCGCGTGACGCGGCTGTTGCTGGCGGGCACGGAACCCGAACGCATTCTCTGCCTCACCTATACGAAGGCCGCGGCCGCTGAAATGTCGTCCCGCCTCTATCAGCGCCTCGGCGATTGGGCGATGGCGGCGGACGAAGACCTTGTGGCAAACATTGCCGAGATTGAAGGGCCGCGACCGGATAAGAAAAAGCTCAAACGCGCGCGCCAGCTCTTTGCCCGCGCTATCGAGACGCCGGGCGGATTGAAAATCCAGACGATCCACGCTTTCTGTCAGGGGTTGCTTGGCCGTTTCCCGATGGAAGCCAATGTGCCGCCCAATTTCAATGTGCTCGACGAGCGTAGTGCCGCTGAATTACTGGGGCAGGTGCGTGACGATGTGCTGGCGATGGCGCGCGCTCAGGAGACAAGCGCGCTCGGGCAGGCGCTCGCCTTTGTGGTGGCGCGGATTGACGAGACGACATTCGATAAATTGCTGACCGACATCACGCGCCAGCGCAGCGCCTTTGACCGGCTCGTCAAAGCCTATGGCTCGGTCGAAGGCATCGCGGCGCGGCTTCGTGATGTGCTGGAGGTTGGTGCCGACGAGACGGTGGACAGCGCCAAGGCGGATTTTTTCAAAGGCGAAATCTTTCCGAGGACCATTTTGAAAAATGCGGCGAAGCGTATGGAAACAGGTCTGAAGACAGACCAGAAATATGCTGCCGTGTTTGCGTCTGTGCTGGCCGCCAAGAAAGCCGGACCGGCGCTGCATGATGATTATGTCTCGGTATTTCTGAAAGCCGACGGCGATCCGCGCAAAGACCTCATGACCAAGAAACTGCGTGAGGAAAATCCCGATCTCGATGAAGGTTTGCGCGAGGAACAGACCCGCGTCTTCGGTCATTCGCGCTATCTGAAATCTGTTTATGTGGCCGAAGCGAGCGAAGCGATTTTGCGGCTCGCGGTCGAAATTCTCAAACGCTTTGCCAAGGCCAAACGCGCCCGCGCTTTTCTTGACTATGAAGACATGATTGCCCGCACCCGCGAAATGCTGAAAATCAACGCGATGGCCCCTTGGGTGCTCTACAAGCTCGACGGCGGTATCGACCATGTGCTGGTTGACGAAGCGCAGGACACGAGCCCCGACCAATGGGATGTGATCGGCGCCTTGACGGAAGAGTTTCTGTCCGGTTCCGGTGCGCGTGATTTGACGCGCACGATCTTTGCGGTGGGCGACGAAAAGCAGTCGATCTATTCGTTTCAGGGGGCTGACCCCAAACGCTTTGACGAGATGCAGCGTCACTTTGCGGGCGCGGTGAAAGCGGCTGACTTGAAATGGGACCCTGTGCGGCTGGTGCGCTCCTTCCGTTCGACGCCGGAAGTGTTGCAAGCAGTGGACGCCGTTTTTGCGGGCGAGGTGGCGCGCAGCGGGCTGACGGCATCGGGCACGGTAGACGGGCACGATGCTGTGCGCCGCGAGGATGCGGGGCTTGTCGAACTGTGGGAACCGGAAGTGCCCGACGAAGGCGATGCAGGCGTCGCCTGGGATGCGCCGCTGAATTATGTGAGCGAGACGGACCCGCGCGCGAAACTCGCCGACCGTGTGGCCACGACGATTGAAGGCTGGATCAGCAGGGCTGAGATTTTGCCTTCCAAGGGTCGCGCGATTGAGCCGGGTGATATTCTGATCCTTGTGCGTCGCCGCGATGCATTTGTGGCCGAGATGGTGCGGCTGCTGAAGAACAAGGGCATTGCGGTGGCCGGTGCCGACCGCATGGTGGTGACCGACGAAATCGCGGTGATGGACCTGATGGCGCTGGGCGCTTTCACGCTATTGCCGTCCGATGATCTGACGCTCGCCATTGTGCTGAAAAGCCCGCTCATTGGTTTGAGCGAAGATGAGCTTTATGTGGTGGCTGATCGTGGCGATGAGCAATCGCTATGGGAGGCCTTGCAGGCACGCGCGGGCGAAAGTGAAAACTTCAAAGCTGCTTATGAGTTGTTAGCGCGGCTTCTTGATCGTGCGGATTTCGAACCGCCTTATGAATTCTTCGCTCATGTGCTGGGCGAGGAAGGCGGGCGGCATAAAATTCTCGCGCGGCTCGGGCGCGACGCGAACGATCCCGTGGACGAATTTCTCAATCTGGCGCTTGAGTATGAGCGCGACCATGCAGCGTCGATGCAGGGCTTTCTGCACTGGGTGGGGCAGGCAGGCGCGGAAATCAAACGCGACATGGACAAGGGGCGCAATGAAGTGCGCATCATGACCGTGCATGGCGCGAAGGGCTTGGAAGCGGAAATTGTTTTCATGCCGGACACATGCGCCGCGCCCGGCGCGCACCATGATCCCGCCTTCCTGACGCTGCCCGATGCACCGCCGCTGCTGGTCTGGCCGGTGCGCACCGACGAGCAGGATGATCTGTCGGCGGCGGCAAGGCTGTTGCACCGTGAAGCACAGGCACAGGAATATCGGCGTCTTCTCTATGTAGCGATGACGCGCGCGCGCGACCGGCTTTATGTTTGCGGCCATCGCGGGTCGCGCGAGCCTGCGGATGACTGCTGGTACAATCTCATTGCCGATGCGCTGCGTCCGATTGCGGTGGAATCGAAAGATGAAGCGGGCCGCCCCATCTGGCGGCTTGAGGGCGTGCAGAAGCGCGACGTGAAAGCGCTTGCCGCACCTGTAACCGTGGCACATGAAGCAGCAGGCCCGTGGCTGCGCGCACGGGCCGCCGCCGAACCCTCGCCGTCGCGCCCGCTGGCCCCCTCGCGCTTGCCGCCCGACGGGATGGAAGAACCTGCCGCGCTGTCGCCGCTGGCCGGTGATCAGGCAGCGCGGTTTTTGCGCGGTACGTTGATCCATCGGCTGTTGCAGACTTTGCCGGAACTGGATGAGGCGGAGCGTGAGAGCGCGGCGCGGCGTTTGCTCAGCTCGCCTTCGCTGAAACTCGATGAAGCAGCGCGCGACGAGATTGTCGCCTCGACGCTCACGGTTTTGCATCACCCTGATTTTGCCGAGATATTCGGGGCGGGGAGCCGCGCGGAGGCGGCGCTTGTCGGGCAGATTACATTTGCCGGAAAGCCTGTGCTGGTGTCGGGTCAGATCGACCGGCTGTGTGTGAGCGAGAAGCGCGTGCTGGTCATCGACTATAAAACCAACCGGCCCGCGCCGCCCGACCTCGCGCATGTCAGCCCAGCTTATTTTGCGCAAATGGCCGCTTACCGTGCGGTATTGCGCGACATCTACACCGACCGCGATGTGCAATGCGCGCTATTATGGACCGACGGACCGAAACTGATGGAATTACCCGCAGAAATGCTGGACATAGCATTGGCGGGCGCGACAGAGCGTAGCCTTGACCTCGAAGGGCACGCTTCCTAGATTCAATCCAAGCAAACTGAACGGGCGGCCCGAAGCGAGGCGCCCATAGACGAAGGCGCTATGATGCGCCGGGGTCCGGCCTCATCAGGGGCGGACCGTGAAAGGACGAAAATGACTGAACAGATCACAGACGCCTCATTTGAGAGCGACGTATTGGACGCATCCGGCCCCGTGCTCGTTGATTTCTGGGCGACCTGGTGTGGTCCGTGCAAACAGATCGCCCCGTCGCTGGAAGAGATTTCCAAAGAATACGGCGGCAAGCTCCGCGTCGTGAAAATCGACATCGACGAGAACCCGAACACACCGACGAAATACGGCGTGCGCGGCGTGCCCACGATGATGATTTTCAAAGACGGTCAGGTGGCGGCCACCAAAGTCGGCGCGCTGCCCAAGGGTAAGATCACCGAATGGATCGAAGCCTCGATCTAAAGCGCGGGCAAAAGCCAACGCGTTTAAACAAAAATATGAGGGCCGGTGTCGCAACCGGCCCTTTTTCTAATGTGACCCGACGTTTTGCTCAGGTTCGGCTTGGACTCTGGACGGGCTTATGTGCTTGAGTTGAGCTTCGGGAATGCAGAAGGGGCCGGAACGGGAGCCGGAGCTTTCTGCGCGATCTGGCCCGTCAGCGACCGGCTACAACAGATCGGACTGGCGCGGCCAAAACCTTTCGGGGAGGAAAGGCGATGGAACAATTAAGCGCGATGGATGCCTCGTTCCTGTATTTTGAAACAGCGAACGCGCCCATGCATATCGGCAGTGTGGCGATCTATGACCAGTCGACCGTCAAAGGCGGTATTCTGGGTTTCAAAGAAATTCTCAAAAATTACGAGACGCGGCTGCATCTGGCGCGCTCGTTCCGCCAGCGCGTCGTGCGCGTGCCCTTGAGCCTCGATCATCCTTATTGGCTCGAAGACCCCGATTTCGATATTGAATATCACGTCCGCCACATCGCGCTGCCCAAGCCCGGTGACTGGCGCCAGCTCTGCATTCAGGTGGCGCGTCTACATGCGCGGCCCATGGACACGACGCGGCCCTTGTGGGAATTCACCGTGATCGAAGGTCTCGACAATGTGGAAGGTCTGCCCAAAGGCAGTTTCGCCGTTGTCGCCAAAGTGCATCACGCGGCCATCGACGGTGTGTCGGGCGCGGAAATGACGGCCGCGATCCACGACCTTGAACCCAACGCCGTGCCGACGCCGCCAGAAACGCAATGGTTGCCGGAACGCCAGCCCACGGCGGTTGAGCTGCTGTCGCGCACCTCGATCAACAATGTGCGCCAGCCCTTTAAACTCGCGCGCGTCGTCGCTGAAAGCGTGCCCGCGCTGGCGCGTCTCGGTATCGGTCTGTCGGCGGGTAAGCTCAAGCGCGCAGGCACCGTGCCGCGCACACGCTTCAACGGCAAAGTGAGCCCGCATCGCGTGTTCGACGGACGCTCGTTCAAGCTGAACGACATTCGCGCCATCAAGAGCGCCGTTGAAGGCGCGACTGTGAACGATGCAATCATCGCCATCGTCGGCGGGGCGCTGCGCAAATATCTCTCATCGAAAAACGAATTGCCGAAAGATTCGCTGATCGCCATGGCACCGATTTCGGTGCGGCCAAAGAACCAGCAGAAGGCAGCGGGCAATCAGGTGAGCGCCATGGCGCTCTCGGTGCGCTCCGACATCGAGGACCCGCTGGAACGCCTCGTCGCTGTGTTTGAATCGACAACGGCGTCGAAGGAAATGACGAATGCGATCGGGGCCTCCACGCTCACCGATTATTCGCAGTTCATTCCCTCAACCGTCGCGGGGCTTGCCGCGCGGCTTTACACGAATTTGGGATTGGCCAACCGCATCACGCCATTCTTCAACACGGTGATCACGAATATCCCCGGACCCCAGGTGCCGCTCTATATGACGGGCGCGCGTATGGTGACGCAGTTCGGGTTGGGACCGATCCTTGACGGCATGGGCATCATCCATCCGATCTTCAGCTATTGCGGCGAGATCACGATTTCGTTCACATCGTGCCGCGAGATGATCCCGGACCCTGATTTCTATGCGCAATGCATTCAGGATTCGTTCGAAGAAATGATGATCGCGACCAAAGGCCAGCACGTGAAAACGGGCGCGGGCCAGCGCGCCGGTATTGCGCGTGACGCGGTGCCGGCGGCTGCGGCAGCGTCAACGGATGCGATGAAAGCCCAACTCGCGCCGAAAGAGGCAAAACCGGCAGCAAAGCCCAAACGCACCAAGAAGGCGGCCTCAAAAAAGAAGGCGAAATCCACGGAGCCGGCAGCACTGACCGCTAACAATGTGACACGCATCGAGGCGGCGGAATAATCAGCCGTGGTCTGAGAGGACCGCGCCTGCGAGATACAGCGAACCGCAAATGAGAATGCGCGGGCGGGTCATCCCCGCCCGCGCAATTGTTTTGGTGAAAGCGTCTTTGAGTGAGGCGGCGGGCGACACATCAAGACCGGCGGCACTTGCAGCTTCGACAAGCTGGGCGGGTGTGAGACAGGCCGGATCGTTCGGAATGGCGATGACTTCGGCATGTGCGGCGAGCCCGTCAAACGGCGCAAAGAAACCGCGCGCGTCTTTTGTCTCTTTCATGGCGGCGATGAGAAAGAGCGGCGCGGGGGCGGATGAGGCAATGTCAGCCATGAGCAGCGCAATGGCGCGACCGGCCTGCGGGTTGTGACCACCGTCCAGCCACAGCTCCGCATGAAGCGGCAGAAGATCAACCAGCGGCCCGCGCGTGAGGCGTTGCATGCGGGCGGGCCATTCGACGTGGCGCAGGCCTTCGTCGATGGCGGAGGTCTCGAGCGCCAGCGAGGATTGACGGAGCGCGCAAATCGCGAGCCCTGCGTTTTCGATCTGGTGCTGACCCAAAAGTTTCGGCAAGGGCAAATCGAGAAGCCCGTGCTCGTCCTGATAGACGAGATGGCCTTGTTCTTCGTGGGTGGAGAAATCCTGACCCTGAATAAAAATGGGGATGCCAAGGGCGGCAGCCCGCGCTTCGATGACTTCGCGGGCTTCGTCTTTTTGCAAACCGATGATGGCAGGCACGCCGCGCTTTAAAATGCCTGCCTTCTCGCCTGCGATGAGTTCAATCGTGTCGCCGAGAAAAGCCTGATGGTCGAGATCGATCGGCGTGATGATGGTGATGGCGGGATGCTCGACGACATTGGTCGTGTCATAGCGGCCTCCCATGCCGACTTCCAAAATCAACGCGTCGGCCTTGGCGCGAGAAAAGGCGAGCATGGCGACGCAGGTGGTGATTTCAAAAAACGTGATGGGTTGGCCATCATTGATGCGTTCACATTCATCAAGCAGCGTCGCGAGATAAGTCTCGTCTATGTCGGCACTTTTGGGATGACCCGCCAGACGGATGCGTTCGTGAAAGCGCACGAGATGCGGCGATGTATAGGCATGAACACCGTAGCCGCCCGCTTCGAGGATGGCCCGCAGATAGGCCCCGACCGAACCTTTTCCATTGGTGCCCGCGATGTGAAACGTCGGCGGCAGCGCGCGATGCGGCGCACCGAGCGCGTCGAGCAGGCGCAGGATACGCTCAAGCGACAGGTCGATAAGCTTGGGGTGTAGCTTTGTCAGACGTTCGAGAATGACATCGCTGTGATCGGGCGTTTCGGCCGCGTCGCTCAACTCAGGCTTTGGCCGTCGCGGGCAGGTTCGAGGCCCGGAGAGGCGTGAGCTTGGGGCGATGCGTCAGGATGCGGATGGTGCGCGCCAGCGTTTCCTTCAACTGATGGCGGTGCACGATCATGTCGAGCATGCCGTGATCGAACTGGAACTCGGCAAGCTGGAAATTCTCCGGCAGCTTTTCGCGGATCGTCTGTTCGATGACGCGGCGACCGGAAAAGCCGATGAGGGCACCGGGCTCTGCGATGTGAATATCGCCGAGCATGGCATAGGAGGCGAGCACGCCGCCCGACGTCGGATCGGTGAGGACGACGATATAGGGCAGGCCTGCATCGCGCAGCATCTGCACGGCAACGGTGGTGCGCGGCATCTGCATCAGCGACATGATGCCTTCCTGCATACGCGCGCCGCCGGACGCGGCGAAAAGAACGTAAGGTGCGTTCTTCTCAAGCGCGACTTCGGCACCCTTGATGATGGCTTCGCCTGCGGCCATGCCGAGTGAACCGCCCATGAAGGCGAAGTCCTGAATGGCGGTGACGATTTCGATACCGTCGAGCGGGCCATGCGCGACGGTGACACTGTCCTCGCGGCCTGTCTTGGCGCGGGCTTCTTTGAGGCGGTCGGGATATTTTTTCTGATCGCGGAATTTCAGCGGATCGAGCGGCACGCCTTGCACGGCGACTGTCTGGAACTGACCATCGTCAAACAAAGATGTAAGACGCATCGCGGTCGAGAGCTTCATGTGATTGCCGCAATGGGGGCAAACATTCAGCGCGTTGTCGAGATCGCGGTGGAAGATCATTTCATTGCAGGCGGGGCACTTGCGCCAGAGATTGTCCGGCGTTTCGGCCTTCTTCTTGAAGACGCGCTGAATTTTCGGACGGACAACGTTGTTGATCCAGTTCATCGCATTTACTCCTATTCAGCCGCAGTGACGCGGGCGCCGTGGACACCTTGCGCAAGGCTTTGGACAAGCGCGAGGACATGAGCCGCGCCGCCTGATTTGAGTTTACCGGACACATCAAGCTGCGAGGCAATGGCATCGACAATGGCGGAACCGACAACCGCGCCGTCAGCCGCACCGGCAATGGCGGCGGCCTGTTCGGGTGTGCGGATGCCGAAACCGACGGCGACGGGCAGATTGGTGTGGCGTTTGATGCGGGCGACGGCGGCGGCAACGTCACGCGCTTGCGGCGACGCGGACCCTGTGATGCCGTTGATCGAGACGTAATAGACAAAGCCTGATGTGTTCGCGAGAACGGCCGGCAGGCGGCGGTCGTCCGTCGTCGGTGTGGCCAGACGAATAAAATTCAAACCGGCGCGCATGGCGGGTTCGCACAATTCATCATCTTCTTCCGGCGGCAGATCGACGACGATCAACCCATCGACACCGGCTTCATTGGCGGCAGCGAGAAACTTATCGACGCCCATGTGATAGATCGGGTTGTAATAGCCCATCAGCACAATCGGCGTGTCATTGTTGTCGGCGCGGAAACGGCGCACGAGATCAAGCGTCATGTTGAGCGTCGCGCCGGATTTGAGCGCGCGCTGCGAAGACGCCTGAATGGCGGGACCATCGGCCATCGGATCGGTGAAGGGCATGCCGAGTTCGATCACATCGGAACCGGCGGCGGGCAGACCTTTGAGGATTTCATAGGACGCATCGAAATCCGGGTCGCAAGCCGTGATGAAAGTGACGAAGGCGGAACGGCCCTCGGCTTTCAATTTGGCGAAACGTTTGTCGAGACGAGTGCTCACAGCTTCACCCCCAGATGTTCGGCAACAGCGAAGACGTCTTTGTCGCCGCGTCCGCACATATTCATCACCAGAAGATGGTCGCTTGGCAGATCGGGAGCGATCTTGCTGACATAGGCCAGCGCGTGCGCAGGTTCGAGCGCGGGAATGATGCCTTCGAGCTTTGAGCAAAGCTGGAAAGCTGTCAGCGCTTCTTTGTCGGTGGCCGAAACATATTCAACGCGACCGGTGTCGCGCAGCCATGCATGTTCCGGTCCGATGCCGGGATAATCGAGGCCCGCGGAAATGGAATGGCCTTCGAGAATTTGTCCGTCGTCATCCTGCAGCAAATAGGTGCGGTTGCCGTGCAATACACCGGGCGAGCCGCCCGCAAGCGAGGCGGAGTGTTCGCCGGACTCAATACCGTGACCGGCAGCTTCCACACCGATGATGCGGACGCTTGAATCGTCGAGGAACGGATGGAAAAGCCCCATCGCATTGGAACCGCCGCCGATGCAGGCAACGAGCGAATCCGGCAGACGGCCTTCGCGCACCATCATCTGTTCTTTGGTTTCGCGACCGATCACAGATTGGAAATCGCGAACGAGCGTCGGATAGGGATGCGGACCGGCGACCGTGCCGATCAGATAATAGGTGTTTTCGACATTCGTCACCCAGTCGCGCAGCGCCTCGTTCATCGCGTCTTTGAGCGTGCCTGAACCGGACGTGACGGGAATGACTTCTGCGCCGAGAAGTTTCATGCGGAAGACATTGGGCATCTGACGTTCGATATCTGTCGCGCCCATGTAGATCACGCAAGGCAGGCCGAAGAGAGCAGCGACCGTTGCCGTGGCGACGCCGTGCTGACCGGCGCCAGTCTCGGCGATGATACGTGTCTTGCCCATGCGGCGGGCCAGCAGGATCTGACCGACGCAATTGTTGATCTTGTGCGAGCCGGTGTGGTTCAGCTCATCGCGCTTGAGATAGATTTTCGCGCCGCCGAATTTTTTCGTCAGGCGCTCGGCATAATAGAGCGGGCTGGGCCGTCCGATATAGTTGGTATGGAGGTCCTGAATTTCGGCGTGGAAATCAGGATCGTTCTTGGCAGCTTCATAGGCTGCCTCGAGATCAAGGATCAGCGGCATCAGCGTTTCGGCGACGAAGCGGCCGCCGAAAATGCCGAAACGGCCGCGCTCATCAGGTCCGGAGCGGTAGGAATTCAAAGTCGAACTTTCGTTCACGTCGTCACTCTTTCTCACAAACTTCAGGCGGACTTCGCTGTCCGTATGAATCTCTCAATCAGCGCCGCATCCTTGACGCCCGGTGCCGTCTCGACGCCTGAGGAGACATCGACCGCCTCGGCGCCTGTGGCGCGGATGGCTTCAGCGACATTTGCGGGGTCGAGGCCACCGGACAACATCCAGGGCGTGTCAGGCTTTTGTCCGGCCAAAAGCGACCAGTCGAAGGCGAGACCATTGCCGCCCGGCAGGGCATTTTCCATAGATTTAGGAGGTTTAGCGTCAAACAGCAACAAATCGGCGCTGTCATGGTAAAGGGTGATTTTTTCGAGGTCTTCGGGGCCTGAAATGGGAATGGCCTTCATCAGCGTGAGCCCGTAGCGCGCTTTCAGCTCCAAAAGACGGGTGGGTGTTTCGTGCCCGTGCAACTGGAGAATATCGGGCTCTAACGCGGCGACGATGGCATCAATAGTCGCGTTGTCATCGTCCACCGTGAGCGACACTTTGAGGACGTTGGGCGGTACGAGACGGGCGAGCGCCGCGGCGGTGTCGAGCGAGACATAGCGCGGGCTGCGCGGATAGAAATTGAAGCCCAGATAATCCGCACCTGCGTTGACCGCTGCCGTGACCGTTTCAGGTGTCTTGAGGCCGCAGATTTTGACGCGCGCTGAGGAGTGGGACGGGCTCATATCACGCAGCAAGCGAGGCTGTGATGGCGGCGGCCGCATCATGCGGGTTGGCGGCACCTGTGATCGGGCGACCGATGACGAGGACGTCGGCCCCGAGCGCCAGAGCCTCGGGCGGCGTCATGATGCGCTTTTGGTCGGCAATATCAGCGCCTGCCGGACGGATGCCCGGTACGATGAGTTTGAATTCAGGGTTCATCTCGCGGCGAAGGGCTGCGATCTCATGGGCGCTGCAAACGATGCCGTCGAGACCGGCGCGGGCAGCGAGATGGGCAAGCCGCAGCACATGGTCGGCGGGCGTGCCTGTGACACCGGTGTCGGCGAGGTCGCTCGCATCAAGGCTCGTCAGCATGGTGACGGCGATGATGAGCGGGCGATCAGGACCGGCTTCCTTTGCGGCGTCGGCAGCGGCCTTCATCATGGCAAGGCCGCCTGCGGCATGGACATTGACGATGGCGGGCTTGAGCGGCAGCACCGCGCGGATGCCGCCCGCGACCGTGTTCGGGATGTCGTGGAGCTTCAAATCAAGGAAGACCGGCAGGCCCGCTTTGGCGACCGCGCGGAAGCCGTCGTGCCCGTGGGCGTTGAAGAACTCCATACCGACTTTCAGGCCCCCGACCGTGCCCTTAAGGCTTTGCGCGAGCATGGCGGCACGCGCGGTATCGGTTGTGTCTATGGCGCAGAAAATGGGGTTTTGGGCGGTCATGGGAGGCTCCTCATGCAGGCAGGCGCTTTATAGCACCGGCTTGACGTAAACGGAAAGCCCCGGAAAGCGGGTTTTAGTCTTGTGTGGCCGGCAGGCTGGCGGCAGGCGCTGCGGCCGGCATGATGGGGCTGGAGCGCTTGGCGGTCTTGACGCGGGCCTGACGCCAGCTTGCCGCGCCGCCGATCAGGATGCCCGCAAACATCGCCAGAATGACGATGAGGGCGAGCGGCATGGTGAGGCCGATGGCGGGGTTGAGCGGATCAAACGGGTCGAGGCTGAAGGTGACGGGCTGGCGATTGGCAATGGCAATGACAATGGCGAGAAGCGCCACGGGAACAAGCAGGAGCCAGCGCAGGAATTTCATGGTTTTGGTCCTTGGCGGGTGGCTGTTAATTCAGGTGCCACCGCGGCTTCCAGTATGACGCCGCTGGATGCCGGGATAAACCCGTGATGACAGATGGAAGAGGCAGCAGCGAGATTAATCGTCGTCGCCGTCGTCATCATCGCCGGTGTCGGCCATCAGCATATGCGCGGGAATATCGGCATTGTTGAGGCGCTCGCGCAGTTCCTTGCCGGTTTTGAAGAAGGGCACGAATTTTTCTTCGACATGGACGGGTGCGCCGGTGCGCGGGTTGCGGCCGGTGCGGGCAGGGCGGCTTTTCACTGAAAAGGCCCCGAAACCGCGCAATTCCACACGGTCGCCGCGCGACAGAGCCCCGGAAATCTCGTCAAAAATGGTTGAGACGATGCGTTCGACGTCGCGTTGATAGAGATGCGGATTGGCCTGTGCGAGCCGGGCAACGAGTTCTGATTTGATCATGGAGAGCGTTCACCGGCTAATGGGCTTCGTGTTTTTTAGGGCTATGCGCGAGCCCTGCGCCGGTGTGGGGAGGATGGACCAAGGAGAGGTATTGCCACCTCTCAAAATCCCCCGAATGCGCCCCCGCGCCCGTCGTCTGGTCCGATCACATGAAACCTGTGTTCATTGGGCGTCAGCCTGCCAAACACTTGTTAGCCCGTCAAGCGTAAGTGTTTTTGTTTGCAGGGTTTTTCCGGCCAGACCGGCAAGCCCGCCGGCCACACCTTCGCCAAAGGCACGTGCCCCCAGAAGCCCGAACTGGTCAGCGGGGCGCTTGGGCTCCCATGTATTGACGGGGAGGTCGGGGGAAAGTTTGCGGGTGTCTTCCAGCCAGGCGATGGCTTCCGCCTCGCCGCCGATTTCATCGACAAGCCCGTTTTGGACCGCCTGAAAGCCCGTATAGACGCGCCCGTCGCCCAGCTTTCGGGCCACTTTCGGGTCAAGTTTGCGCCGCTCGACGACGAGGCCGAGGAACCAATCATAAGAAGAAGCCACGAGGTCGCGCGTGGCGGCCAGCGCTTCAGGCGAAGGCGTGGAAAAAGGATTGGGTTCGGCCTTGAGGGGCGCGGATTTTACGGACTGGGATTCGAGGCCGAGTTTTTCCATGAGGCCGGAAAGCTGCGTCCATTGGAAAAGAACGCCGATGGACCCCGTGAGCGTGTTGCCGCGCGCCACCACATGGTCGGCCGACAGCGCCGCGATATAGCCGCCTGACGCGGCAACCGTGCCGAGCACCGCCACAACGGGCTTGTCAGCGGCAAGCTCACGTACACTTGAGTAAAGGGCTTCCGAGCCCGTTGTCGTGCCACCGGGGCTGTTGATCGCAAGGATGACGGCTTTGACCGCTTTGTCCTCTTGCAGATCGGCGAATAATTCGTGAAGCGCACGGTCTTCCGTGATGATGCCTGTGATCTCGACACGGGCGATCTGGGCGGAATGAAAGGTCGTCGTGTTCTGGAAGCTCAGCGCGAGCAGCGCAACACCCAAAGCGCCGACGGCGGCATAGCGCCAAAGCGTCAGGCGGCGTTTGAGATGGCGGCGGTCGGCAAGCGCGTCGGCGTCGATGGGCAAGGGGATCTCCCGTTCGCTTTTATAAGTTCGTCCCAAGCTTAGTGCGTTTTTGCGCTCGCAGACAAAAAAAGAGCGCGCCTGATTTTCATCAGACGCGCCCTCATTTTTAAGCGACGTGCGAGACGTCGATTACTTCTTGTCGTCGGCTTCGCGCTTCAGAGCGGCACCGAGAATGTCGCCGAGCGATGCGCCACTGTCGGACGAACCGAACTGCGCCACAGCGTCTTTTTCTTCGGCGATTTCGAGTGCCTTCACCGAGAGCGTGATCTTGCGCGCGGCACGATCAAACATGGTGATGCGGGCATCGACTTTTTCGCCGACCGAGAAACGCTCGGGGCGCTGCTCGGAACGATCACGCGACAGTTCAGCGCGACGGATGAAGGCAACCATGCCTTCTTCGCCAACGGTGACTTCAATGCCGTTTTCCTGAACAGCCGAGACGGTGCCTGTGACAACCGCGCCCTTGCGGAGCGTGTCGCCGAGGCTTTCCATCGGATCGCCGCCAAGCTGTTTAATGCCGAGCGAGATGCGTTCTTTTTCGGTATCAACGTCCAGCACCTGAGCTTTGACGATCTGGCCTTTGGTGTAATCGGCCATGGCTTCTTCGCCCGAACGGTTCCAGTCGAGGTCGGACATGTGGACCATGCCGTCGACGTCTGTGTCGAGACCGATGAACAGACCGAATTCGGTGATGTTCTTGATCTCGCCTTCGACGAG
>JAUSLL010000013.1 GCA_030649335.1 Parvibaculum sp.
ATCTGATGGCGCGCTACGGCGTGATGGGGCGCAGGCTATGGCGTTTATCGCGCGGGCTCGACGACCGCGATGTATCAAGCAATGGCGTCGCAAAAACCATCTCTGCCGAAACCACCTTCTTCGATGACATATCCGATGCTGAGGAACTACGGCGCAAACTCTGGCCGCTCTGCGAACGCGTTGCTGTGCGGGCGAAGGCAGCGAACAAATCCGGCAAGACGGTCGTGCTTAAACTTAAGACCGGTGATTTCAAAAGCCGTACACGCAGCCTGACACTGCCCGATCCGACACAACTGGCCGAAGTCATTTATCGGGCCAGCGCCCCGCTGCTCGCCAAAGAAACCGATGGTACTTCGTTCCGGTTGCTCGGCGTCGGCATCAGCCAATTATCCGACGGTGGCTTCAGCGATCCGCCCGATATGCTTGATCCTACAGCCACGCGCCGGGCCGACGCAGAACGCGCCATGGACAAAGTACGTGCACGTTTCGGCAGCGAGGCCATCATCAAAGGTCGCGGTATGAAACCAAAACCGAAGAAATAATCTCAGCAACTGCCGCGTTTGAAATATTCAACGTCGATCAGTGTGCCTTTGATGATCGCATCTTCATAGATGAGCCGCAGCCCGCTCATCACCCCGTTGGGCGACACAAGGAAACCCATTTCAAAACTCGGGCCCATATCTACCGTATCGCTAGTTGCATCCGGGTTCATATCGAAATAGCTCATATGAACCGGTCGAACAGTCATATCGGCCAAAGCGATGCCCTCGCCCGCGTTCCCGATGCTGAGTTTACGAATATCAGCTGGTAGCGGTTCTGCTTTGCCTACAAAGGCCGTAACGTTGGTGGCCGATGGCTGGGCACCATCAAACAGCAGACGCGCAAAACTTGTCTTGCCGCGTTGAATGGCTGATGTCAGCGCCATGTTGAAAGCATTGGGGAACATAACGCCGGAGGGCAGAACCACGGGTTCGGCACCTTCAAGTGCGAGGACAACAATACCGTGATCGCGTCGCGCGATGCCGTTTTCACTGCCCGACAGAGTGCCGTCGAGATATTCGGTGCGGTCAAAACGGAATTCATTCCCGTCAGCCGCCTCCCATGCACTGAGCCGCACATCGCTGAGCGATGCCTGACCGGCATCGTCGATACTCTTTGTTACAACGCGCTGCTCGGATGTGTAGCCGTCGCACGACGGACCGCCGCGCCACTCCACCACCATGCGCCCTTCGAGCGCGGTGATCATGCTGCTCGCGTCGGCACTGTCGAGGCTCAGGTCATAGACAGCCCGATGGGCTTGCGGCAGGTCCCGCGCAACGTCCCGGAGGATGCCGTCGGCCACCAAAGCGGTGAGTGCCGACAGGAATGTGATCCCCAGCGCTATGACCACCATGACCCCGACCAGCCGGACTGAAACGTTCCGCATACTCACCCTCTGTTGCTACCGACTGGTGTTGCGCCCAAAGTTGCACATTGCATCCGATCTGGTAATTCTGGCCGCTACTCTAACACAACAGCACCGCCTGCCGGTCACGCGAACATTGAGCAAATCATGGCACCGAAACTCCTTATAACCCGCAAACTGCCCAACGATGTGGAAGCACGCGCTGCCGTCTCATTCGACGTCTGTCCCAATCTGACCGACGGGCTTATGGATCAGTCGGCTCTACTCGCGCGCGCGGAAGGAGTAGACGGTATACTGGCAACAGTCACCGACCGGCTTGACGCCTCCACCATTGCGACCCTGCCGGCGAGCGTCAAAATCATTGCCAGCTTTTCGGTCGGCACCGACCACATCGATCTTGAAGCAGCCAGAGCGCGCGGGATCATCGTCACCAACACGCCCGATGTGCTGACCGATGCAACCGCAGACATCGCCTTGCTGTTGTTGCTGGGCGCCGCGCGCGGCGCAGCATCCGGCATGGCGGCCATCCGCGACAACACATGGGCGAACTGGGCCCCTACCGGCATGCTCGGCATCTCGCTCACCGGCAAGCGCCTCGGCATTTACGGCATGGGACGCATCGGACAGGCTGTCGCCGCCCGCGCCCGCGCCTTCGGCATGCTAATCCATTATCACAACCGACATGCGGTGAAGGGGCAGGAAGATGCGACGTTTCACCAGACGCTCGCAAGCCTCCTCGCGCATTCCGATTTCCTGTCCATCAACTGCGCTTCAACGGCGCAGACGCGCGGATCAATCAACGCCCAAACACTGGCTGCTCTGCCGCATGGCGCAATCGTGGTAAACACCGCGCGCGGCGATATAGTCAACGATGACGCGCTCATTGCGTCGCTCACGACGGGCCACCTCGCGGCCGTCGGGCTCGATGTCTTCAATAACGAGCCCAATATCGATCCGCGGTATCGCACCCTGCCCAACGCTTTTCTGTTGCCGCATCTGGGCAGCGCCACCCAAGAAACCCGCAACGCTATGGGTTTTCGGGCGCTCGACAATCTCGACGATTACTTCGCCGGACGGGTCCCGCGCGATCGGGTCGCCTAACCACTCAAATGCCCGGCAATACTTTCGTATACAGGCAAAACTTGCCGGGTTGGGCCGTTGCGGCTTAACCATAACCAATTGATTTTAATCATAATTCAAACTGGCAAGCTGATTGCAATCTGCCTTCTGCCTTAAATCTTATGGGCGAAGGGGAATGAGATGAGTCGCAACAAAATTGTCATTAGTGCACCCAAGCCGTCTCAACATGCGAGCATGTTGGCGGGTGAGGAAACCACGGCGCGGTTTCGGCACTTCATCAGTGATGAAGGCCTGGTCGCGAAACCAGACCGTCTGCTCGCAGGCGCTCTGAGTTATGTGGCCGAAGCCGAACAGCGGATTGTCGAACTCAACGCCCGTATTGCTCAGCTTGAAAATATGGCGAGTACCGACGAACTCACCGGTCTTCTCAACCGTCGCGGCTTTCGCGAAATCATGCAGCGCAATCTGCTCAGCGCCGCGCGCTACGACGAAGGCGGCATCCTCGCTTATATTGATCTCGACAACTTCAAAGGCATCAACGACTGCCATGGTCATCAGGTCGGCGACGATGTGCTGCGCGCCGTAGGTCGCCAGTTACAGCTCAATGTCCGCGCCACCGACTATGCCGCCCGCCTCGGCGGCGATGAATTCGCTATCCTCTTCGTCCGCGCCCAGCCGACACCGGCGCGCGAACGTGCCCGCCAGCTTGCACGCGGCTTGAATAAGATTTCAATGACCTCGTCCTCCGGCAAGATCACCGTCCGCGCGAGCCTCGGCCTTGCCGCTTATGATGGCACCACAACTGCCGATGAACTGATCGACCGCGCCGACCGCGCCATGTATGCCGACAAGAACAGAGGCAGCCGTGCCGCCCGCCTCATCATTAACGGCTAAAGCGGAACGCCCGCCGGTTGCTGTTGCGTGATGCAATGGATAACGCCGCCACCCGCTGCTATGTCGAGCGAGGGCACCTGCACCACTTTGCGATCAGGAAACGCACCCGCAATAATCTTCGCCGCTACATCGTCGTTCGGGTCATCAAAACTCGGCATGACAATACCGCCGTTGGCGATATAGAAATTCACATATGACGTCGACAATCGACGCCCGTCGCCGCGCTTCAGATTGCGTTGCGGCTGCGGCACCTCAATAATTTCAAGCTTGTTACCGCGCGCATCCTTCGCCGCTTCCAACCGCTTGCGATTGTCCTGCATGCGTAGCCAGTTGAGATCGTTTTTGTCGGCAGGCATGTGCAGCAGCACGCGCCCCGGTCCGGCAAAACAACAGATCATGTCCACATGCCCGTCCGTCTCATCGTCTTCGAGACCCTGATCGAGCCAGATGATCCGTCGCACACCAAGATGCAGCGCCAACCGTTCTTCGATCTGCTGACGTGTCAGCTCCGGATTGCGGTTTTCATTGAACAGACATTGTTCTGTTGTCAGCAAAGTCCCGTAACCATCCGCACAGATGGAGCCACCCTCAAGGATCATCGGACCCGTAAAGGTTTTGGCTTTGACGTGATCGAGGATCAGTCCGCCAACCTTGGCGTCATTGTCATGCGGCCAATAGGAATTGCCCCAGGCATTGAAGCCCCAATGCACGCCCGCGATGTGCCCTGCCCCGTCGCTCAGAAACGTCGGGCCGGAATCACGCGCCCATGAATCATCAATCTCAAACGGTACGATATCGATCTCGCGGCCACATGCGAACCGCGCCTGTGCTTCGTCTTCCGGACGACAGACCATCGACACCGGCTCGAATTGACGAATGGCCCGCGCCACGCCCGCATAGGCCATATAGGCCTGCGGAAGCTGCTCGCCCCAAACCTCGCCGCGCGACGGCCATTGCATCCAGCAGCGCGCATGAGGCTCCCATTCGGCGGGCATGAAGAACCCGTCATCAGCCGGGGTGCGCGTAGAACTTTTCATTTCGATCTCCTTAGAGCTTTGGGCCCTGCCATCCACATATGCTAGGTATAGCTGCTGATAAAAGCCACGCAACAGGCACAAATAACGGGAGACGAACCATGGCCGGACGGATCGACGCGCGACTGAAAGAACTGGGGATCACGCTTCCGCAAGCGGCAACGCCAGTCGCCAATTATGTGCCTTATGTCATCACGGGTAATCTCGTCTTCATTTCCGGTCAGGGACCAATGGGCCCCAAAGGCGTCGAGTATGCAGGCAAACTCGGCCGTGATTTCGATGTCGATCAGGGCAAGGCCGCAGCTCGCCTGACGGCTCTTAATGTCGTCGCCCAACTCAAGAACGCCGTTGGCGGCGATCTTGACCGCGTCAAGCGTGTCGTCAAATTGCTGGGCTTTGTAAATTCCACACCCGACTTCAATCAACAGCCTTTCGTCATCAACGGCGCGTCCGACATAATGGTCGAAATATTCGGCGACGCCGGACGCCACGCCCGCTCCGCTGTATCGGCACCAAGCCTGCCCGTAGACATTGCGGTCGAAGTCGAAGCCATATTCGAGATCGAATAAGGAACAGACACATGATTGTCTCCCGCCGAGATTTTATGCTGGGTGCTGCCGCCTTCATCGCCGTCACACCGACATTGCTCCATGCGTCCGAATTGAGCGACCAGCTCGCGCAGCTGGAAAAAAAATATGGCGGACGTCTCGGCGTCGCCATCATCGACACAGGCAGCGGAACGCAATTCACGCATCGCGCTGATGAACGATTTGGCCTGTGCAGCACGTTCAAGTTTCTGGCCGCTGCCGCAGTCCTGCATCGTATTGATCAAGGATTGGAGCAGCTAGATCGACAGGTTTTATATACAAAAGCCGACCTGATCGAATACGCGCCGATCACCGAGCAACATGTCAACGAAGGCAGCATGGCTCTTGGTGATCTGTGCGCCGCCGCTGTCGAACTCAGCGACAATACGGCGGGCAATCTCCTTCTCAGAACGCTTGGCGGCCCACAAGGTCTCACAAAATTCATGCGTGACCTTGGCGATGACATAACCCGGATGGATCGCATGGAACCGACGCTCAACATTATCGAACCAGGCGACCCACGCGACACAACAACGCCAGCTTCCATGCTCAAGCTAATGAAAAAACTACTTGTGGAAGAGGCGCTCCACACCTCATCACGCAAGCAGCTTCAACAATGGATGATAAATTGCAAGACCGGCACGAAGCGCGTCGCCGCTGGGTTGCCAGCCGATTGGCTCATCGGCGACAAGACCGGCACCGGCCCGAAGGGCGAAGCAAATGATGTTGCGATCATCTGGCCGCCCGAACGCAAACCGGTTCTGGTCGCATCCTATTATGTCGGAGAGAAAAACACGCCCGAGGAACGCAATGCCGTTCATGCCGCAATCGGACGTCTGGTCATCGAAAATACTTGAGGCGTGGCCTGCCGAAAAGACACCTTGTTCGCAGCATTCAATGGCTTAGATTTGTGAAATGACCAGCCGGAGCAATCAACAAAATGGGTGACGCGGAACAAGCCGTCATCAAAATCGCGCAAGGGCTGGGTGCTGTTGATCCGGCCCAGTGGGACGCGTGCGCAAACCCTGTGGGCGAAGTCTTCAATCCGTTTCTCTCGCACGCCTTCTTGTATGCGTTGGAAGAAAGCGGGTCGGCAACACGCCGCACCGGATGGATGCCCTATCACTTGTTGTTTGAAGATGCGCAAGGCGAGCTTGCCGGTTGCATGCCGATGTATTTAAAAGGCCATAGCCGCGGCGAATATGTTTTCGATCATGGCTGGGCCGATGCTTTCGAGCGCGCAGGCGGCAGCTATTATCCCAAGCTGCAAGTCTCCGTGCCATTCACACCGGCAACCGGCCCGCGCCTGCTCACCAAGCCCGGCGCAGGACGCGCGGCAGCGGAAGACCAACTCATTGCCGCTGCCCTTGAAGTCGCGCGACGCACCAATGTGTCGTCACTGCATTTTACATTTCTGCCGGAACGACAATGGAAACTGATGGGCGAGCGCGGGTTCCTTCAGCGCAACGACCAGCAATTTCATTGGCTCAACCACGACTATAAAACATTCGACGATTTTCTCGCTGACCTCTCGTCGCGCAAACGCAAGATGATCCGCAAGGAACGCGAAAAGGCCATGGAGAACGGCATAAGTGTCGAGTGGGTGACGGGCAAAGATCTCACCGAAGCCCATTGGGATGCATTTTATGAATTCTATATGGACACCGGCCAACGCAAATGGGGCAGCCCTTATCTGACGCGCGAGTTCTTCAGCCTCATCAATGAACGGATGCCAAATGACACGCTGCTCATCATGGCCAAACGCGATGGCCGTATGATTGCAGGCGCGCTGAACTTCATCGGCTCGGAAGTATTGTTCGGCCGCAACTGGGGTGCGATTGAGCATCACCCTTTTTTGCATTTTGAATGTTGCTATTATCAGGCCATCGACTTCGCTATCGCCAAAGGCTTAAAGCGCGTCGAGGCAGGCGCGCAGGGCGAACACAAACTGGCGCGCGGCTATCTGCCTGCCAAAACATTCAGTGCGCATTGGATCGAAAACGAAGGTTTCTCTGCCGCCGTCGCCGACTATCTGTCACGCGAACGCCAACATCTGGAGCACGATATGGAAGTGCTCAGCACCTATTCACCTTTCCGCCACAACGCGGAAGCGGAAACCCAAGAGGACGAGTTCTGACATCATGGCTTATGACAACAACAATATTTTCGCCAAAATCCTGCGCGGTGAAGCGCCTTCGTTCAAAGTCTATGAAGACGACAAGACATACGCGTTTATGGACGTGATGCCGCAAGCCGACGGACACGTTTTGGTCATTCCAAAATTTCCGGCAGAAGATCTATTTGATCTTGACCCGGAATATGCGGCAGCCGTCGCGCTCACTGTGCAGAAGCTTGCACCTGCCGTGAAACGCGCGTTCAAAGCGCCCGGCATTATGATCGCGCAATTGAATGGCGCGGAGGCCGGTCAGACTGTTTTCCATTTGCACAGCCACATCATTCCGCGCTTTTCCGGACTTGAAATGAAACTCCATGCGCGGCAGTTGGCGGATTTTGAAATGCTGAAAAAACACGCCGCGGCGATCATTGCGGAGATCAAATAGGCCCATCAAAAAGACGGGGATAAGCGGGTTTTGAGGCTCGAAATAACCTCGAAAAAGGCTCGAAATTCCAGTCGTTTCCTGTCAGTTTTCGAGTGTTTCCATGTCGAGGGTACGAGGTTTTGACATGGAAATTGTCGGAAATGCGGGGAGATGTTTTTATTTTGCTGGATAAGGGATTATCCCGCAAAAAATAAACTTGTGCTCGCGTTATTCACCTCCCCCTTGTGGGGAGGTTAGGAAATGTAGATACAAAAAAGGCGCGACCATTTTTGGTCGCGCCTTTCTTCATCAGTATAAAGACTTATTCGCCCATGTGGAAGGCAACGAACTTGTTGCCGTCGAGGTCGCGGAAGTAACCGCCGTAGAAATTGCCGCCGCGCAGACCGGGCGCGCCTTCATCGGCACCACCGAGCGACATCGCCTTGGCGTGAATCTTATCGACGTTGGCGCGCGAGCCGACGGCGAGAGCCACCATGTTGCCGTTGCCGACGGTCGCCGTATTACCGTCATACGGCTTGACCACACCGACCATCGGACCCTGACCATTGGACCAGAGGATGAGACGGTCGCCGTCTTCCATCACGCGCTTGCCACCGATTTCGCCGAACAGCGCATCATAAAAAGCGCCGGCCTTCTTGCGGTCATTGCTGCCGACTAATGTGTATCCGATCATTTTATTCTCCCTGAGTTTTTGGTTTGGTTTCGTCTTCTTACTTACGCAGAAACGGCCATGAAGTTTTGCACCACTTCATGGCCGTTCAAATTTTGATTACAGCCACGATCACTCGACGAGCAGCGGCACCTTCGGCGTTGAACCACCGCCACTGCCGTCAATGTCACCGCGCTTTTTGCGGGGCGGCGGAGACGGGCGCGGCGGCGCTTCTTCGATGTCAAAGGCCAGTTCGTCGTTGTCGCCGACCTTCACAGTGACATGTCCGCCCTTGACCAAGCGACCGAACAGAACTTCGTCGGCCAGCGGCTTCTTGATCGACTCCTGAATGACCCGCGCGAGAGGCCGCGCGCCCATCTGTTCGTCGTAGCCGCGTGTCGCAAGCCATTTATTGGCTTCCGGTGTCAGCGAGATCGTCACGTTGCGGTCGGCGAGTTGTGCGTCAAGCTGCAACACAAACTTCTCGACAACATTGGCGATGACTTCTGTCGGTAGCGACGAGAAGGGAATGATCGCATCCAGACGATTGCGGAACTCCGGTGTGAAGAGTTTCTTGATCGCATCTTCGTCTTCACCTTCACGCTTGGAACGGCCAAAGCCGATGGCATTCTTCTGCGATTCAGATGCGCCCGCGTTTGTCGTCATGATAAGAACGACATTGCGGAAGTCGATCTTCTTGCCGTTGTGATCCGTCAGCTTGCCATGATCCATGACCTGCAGAAGGATATTGAAGAGGTCGGGATGTGCTTTTTCAATTTCGTCGAGCAGCAGCACGCAATGCGGGTGCTGATCGACACCATCGGTGAGCAAGCCGCCCTGATCGAAGCCGACATAGCCGGGCGGTGCGCCGATGAGGCGCGACACCGTGTGGCGTTCCATATATTCCGACATGTCAAAGCGCAGGATTTCCACACCGAGGATCGACGCCAGCTGACGCGCGACTTCGGTTTTGCCGACGCCTGTCGGGCCGGAGAAGAGATAGGAGCCGATCGGCTTTTCCGGCTCGCGCAAACCGGCACGCGCCAGTTTGATCGAGGCCGCAAGCGCCGCAATAGCCGCGTCCTGACCGAAGACCACACGCTTCAACTCGACGTCGAGGTCTTTCAGTTTTTCCGTGTCGGTCTTGGACACGGACTTGGGCGGGATGCGCGCCATCGTCGAAATCACGTTTTCGATTTCGGTGACGCCGATGGTCTTTTTGCGGCGCGACTCCGGCAGAAGCATCTGCGAGGCACCGGCTTCATCGATCACGTCGATGGCTTTGTCCGGCAGCTTGCGGTCGTGCATATACTTTGCCGACAGCTCGACCGCCGACTTGATCGCCTCAGCCGTGTAACGGACCTTGTGGAATTCCTCATAGTAGGGCTTCAGACCTTTGAGGATTTTGATCGAGTCCGGCACGGAAGGTTCGGCAACGTCGATCTTCTGGAAGCGACGGACAAGCGCCCGGTCCTTCTCGAAGTGCTGACGATATTCTTTATATGTGGTCGAGCCGACGCAGCGCAGCGTGCCGCTGGCGAGCGCGGGCTTGAGCAGATTGGACGCATCCATCGCGCCACCCGACGTGGCACCAGCACCGATGACGGTGTGGATTTCGTCAATGAACATGATCGCGCCCGGATAGGCCTCAAGCTCCTTGATGACCGCTTTGATGCGTTCTTCAAAGTCACCGCGATAGCGCGTGCCCGCAAGCAGCGTGCCCATGTCGAGCGAGAAGATTGTGGCATTGAGCAGCACCGTCGGCACTTCGCCGTTGACGATGCGCCGCGCCAGACCTTCGGCGATGGCCGTTTTGCCGACGCCCGGATCACCCACATAAAGAGGGTTGTTCTTGGAGCGGCGGCAGAGGATCTGAATTGTCCGGTCAACCTCTTTCTCGCGCCCGATCAGCGGATCGATCTTGCCCGATTTCGCCTTCTCGTTGAGGTTGACGCAATAGGCATCAAGCGCCTCGGTTGAGCGTTCTTTGCTGCGGGGCTTTTCGCCGCCGCGCTTTTCCGGCTCATCGTCGGCACCGCGCACGGGGCGCGTTTCGTTCAACTCGCCGCGCTTGGCAATGCCGTGGCTGATGTAATTGACCGCGTCATAGCGCGTCATGTCCTGCTCTTGCAGGAAATAGGCAGCATGGCTCTCGCGCTCGGCAAACATGGCGACGAGCACATTGGCGCCTGTCACTTCTTCGCGGCCCGATGACTGCACATGAATGACGGCGCGCTGAATGACCCGCTGGAAACCGGCTGTGGGTTTTGAATCCTCGCCATCATCGACCACCAGGCTCGACAATTCATTGTCGATGTAATTGGTCAGCTGGCTTTTGAGAACATTGGTATCGACGTTGCAGGCTTTCATCACCGCCGCCGCGTCCTGATCGTCAAGCAGCGCGAGGAGCAGATGCTCCAGCGTTGCATACTCGTGATTGCGGTCATTGGCCAAAGCCAGCGCCTTATGCAGGCCTTCTTCCAGACTTCGTGAAAATGTCGGCACTTAAGACCTTTCCTTCCGCTGCGCGCGAAACGTCGACTCGCGCCTGCGTGACAAGCTTACTCTCTCTCCATCGTGCATTGCAGCGGATGTTGGTGCTGCCTTGCAAAATCCATCACCTGAGTGACCTTCGTTTCGGCGACCTCATAAGTGTAGAGGCCACATAGTCCCACGCCGTGTTGATGGACATGCAACATGATCTGCGTTGCGCCATCGCGGCTCTTGTTGAAAAACTGTTCCAGCACGAGCACGACAAATTCCATCGGCGTGTAGTCGTCGTTGAGCAGCAAAACCTTATATAGCGACGGCTTCTTCGTCTTCGGCTTGGGTTTTGTCACAACGCCGGTATTCACACCGTCGTCATCCCCCAGCCGTCTGTCATCATCAGACATGCGTCAATCCTGCAAAATAGCTCAACAACCGGCCAATCTCCCATCCCGGCAAGCCGGCTACAGATCGCAAGGACACCGTAAATCACGAGGCCCTGTATTCAAGACGTCACGACACCGGAACCGATTCAGTCCGGTGCCCCTATTACATAGGTTAATTTAGACAAATTCAAAGCCCCGCCGTAAATCCATTCAACAACAAACTTTCGCGCAAGGCCCCGCACCGCTCAAGCGGCTTCACGTTGGTCTTTCCGCAAGGCGTTAACATTTGCCGCCAAATCAGATGAAACAATTGCTCAGGTCTTAACAAAATCGAAAGTGCCGGCGCATAAACTGGCCCGATCCCCGTATTTTCGTACAAGTCTCGGAAATATAGACCTTTTTTCGACTTTTTTGAGACGGGGGGATTCACAATCGCCTTTGATAAGACTAGTGTTTCTGAAGGGGATTCAAAGCGTGGGATAAAATGCCGGCGGGTTGAGCCGGTTTGTAGAGGGGCCTCCGGGTATGTTTGCGTCTGAGTTCAGGGCTTTGGTGGGCAAAGTGACAACAGAAAAACGGAATGTTGGCGTTTCACGCCTGTTCACTCATGTCGCAGCCTGCTTCATCGCCCTCGCCCTCTGCCTGACCAGCTTCACAGCCGAAGCCGCCTCCCGCAAAAAAAGGAAGCCTTTCGTTCCGACATCCGCCTCGCTGGTGATGGACGCCTATTCAGGTCGCGTTCTCTATTCGAGCAACGCCGACACCCAGTGCTATCCCGCCTCGCTGACCAAGGTGATGACGCTTTATCTGCTGTTTGAAAAACTCGAACAGGGAAAAGTGACACTCAATACAAAACTCAAGGTTTCACATCACGCCGCCGCGCAAGCGCCGTCACGCCTCGGGTTGAAGCCCGGCGAAACGATCCGCGTTGAAGACGCCATTCTCGCGCTCGTGACAAAATCAGCCAATGACATCGCTGTTGTGGTCGCCGAATACCTCGGCGACACCGAACCCAATTTCGCAAAGCTGATGACGGCCAAAGCCAAAAAGATCGGTATGGGCAATACGCGCTACATGAACGCGTCGGGCCTGCCCAGCAAGTTGCAGCTCACCACCGCACGCGATCAGGCCACACTCGCCCATCGCATCCAGGTCGATTTCCCTCAATATTATCGCTATTTCAGCACCAAGACCTTCGCCTGGGATGGCCGCGTATTCAAAAATCACAATAACTTGCTCGGCAAATACGAAGGCATAAACGGTCTTAAGACCGGTTACACAGCCGCTTCCGGTTTCAACCTCACCACCACGGTCAATCGCAACGGCAAATCTGTGATCGGCGTCGTGCTCGGCGGCACAACAGCCCGCGCCCGCGACCTGCAAATGATCGCCATTCTTGACCGCACCATGCCCAAAGCTGTGGCACAGCGCGACACCGGCACCCGCATCGCCAGCGTCATAACGACGGGCCCTGCCCCGACACCCATTGCCAAGCCTGACAGCGACGCACTGAACGCATTGGTCGCGTCGGTAGACGAGCCTGATCCCGATGAAGAGGCCTACACAGGCACCGCGCAAGTGGCGAGCATGAGCGCACGTCCCGCACTGCGCCCCGTCGTCAGCGAATTGCCGGAAATCAAACAGGTCGCCGCGCTGAAGACGACAGCACCCGTCGTCCAGAACCTCGCGAGTGCTGCTGTCGCCAAACCGTCTGCCAAGACCGCTGCTCCGCTTGATCAGGCCACCGCTTATGCGCTGGCCGCATTGGGCAAGGCCGAAGGCCCTGTGCGTCAGGCCGGACGCGACATCGGCAGCCTAATTATCACACCGGCCAATGCCAGCGAAGGCCAGCAGGCAACTGCCGCCACGCCGAGCGTGAAGCTCCGCACCACCGTCAGCGATTCCTCGCTCAATTCGCCAACCCGCGGCTGGACGGTCAAAGATCCGCTGATCCCCGAAGGCTCATGGGTCATCCAGATCGGTGCTTACTCCGATCAGGGCGATGCCGTGTCGCGTATCCGCGACGCGATCAAGGCCGCTCCGAAGGAACTGGCTTCCGCCGTGCCGGTGACGATCCCTGTGCAGTCTGCCGACAACCGCACGCTCTACCGTTCGCGCTTCGGCGGCTTTGACGGCGAGAAGGAAGCACGCAACGCCTGCGGTCGTCTGGCACGCCAGAAGATTTCCTGCATCGCCATTCCGCCTGCCAATTGGGCCATGCCTGGCAACGGCGAAAAAGCGCGCGGCTAAAGCAACTTCATAATGTCTGAATGACGAAAAGTATCAGGCCGCGCCTGCAATGCGCGCCTGCTCTGCTTCGTTGCGCTGTTCAAAGAACGGCAATCTGAGCTCATCAAGCAAGCTGCGCACTTCCGCCCGCGCTGCCACATGCGACATCGACAATTGCGCATCGACACCTTCCGAACGCAAATCGAGAAGCGTCAGACCTGACGGAAACATTTCACGGAAAATCACGCGCTCACCAAAGCCCGGCGCCAGACGAAAGCCGATGCGCGTGGCGAGGTCTTCAAGCACAGCTTCGACGCGGCGCTTATTCTTGGCCGCCAGCGTTGACAGACGATTACGCATAACGATCCAGTCGATCTCGCCACCATCAGCGACCAGACGGCGCTTGCGGCTCTCCCAGACCATTTCGGCATAGACGCTGGGGCCTTTGATCTTCCAGCTCTGCGGATCGACACGGCCCAGCAAATCGAAATCGACAAAGCTGTCATTCATCGGCGTGATGAGCGTGTCGGCAACGGCATGACCCAGGCGCGACAGGAAACTGTCGCTGCCGGGACAATCAATGACCACGAAATCATTCTCAACCGCGAGCCGCGTATAGGCAGCCTCGAAGGCCTCGCGCTCGGCGGCTTGGGCGCCCGCCACTGTATCAAGTTCGGATTTCGGCATGACCACATGGTCCGGCATGACCAGATTGACCTTGGCCCCGTCTGCCCATGCTTTGCGGTTTTCGACATAGCGGGTCAGCGAACGCTGCCGCCCGTCAAGGTCCATCGAACCGACCTTCGCTCCCTCATGCAGCAGCAAGGCGATAACATGCATCGCCGTGGTGGTTTTGCCTGAACCGCCCTTTTCATTTCCAAGCACGATCGTGTGGGCCGGAACTCGTCCGCGCGCCGCATTGGTCATTTGGCCCCCAAGCCTGACAGTTTCAAAAATCCCGTGCACACCGGGAATCCCCGCGCTTCTTGGGAATCAACGCACCTTGAGTTTTAGCCGCCAACCGGAGGGCGTCAACAGCCGCCGCGCGCCCGAGCCCCGTAAGCCTGCAACTACACACAGAATTCAGCAGTTTGCCCCGATTCACCTGATGACAAAGTAATTTGAAACTGTGCAGACTTTGCCTTGGGGCTACTAAATTGACGATGAGCGGGCATCGAAACGCTTGCTTCCGGTTCGGGAAGTTACGCTTCAAGCGGTCTGCTCATCCGACCTGATGATGCGCTTTATAAAATCGAATCGACAGGTCCGGCGAGCTATTCGCGTCATTCTTGAATTTGCCCTTTTCGTTGTGCGTGAGACTCGGAGTTCAACTTCAAGGGGACACAACATGTCAGACGACAAAAACAAGGTCGGCTCGGTCGCGTATGAAAATCCCGGCGCCGGCTATTTCGAAAAACGCGGCCTCAAACGATATGCAGGCGTTTGGTCACTCTGGGCGCTGGGTGTTGGCGCTGTTATTTCCGGACATTTTTCAGGCTGGAACTTTGGACTAGCTCATGGCTTCGGGCCGATGCTCGTCGCCGCCATGATCATCATGGTCATGTATCTCGGCCTGACATTCTCAATCGCTGAAATGTCACCGGCATTACCACACACCGGCGGTGCTTATTCTTTCGCCCGCAGTACGCTCGGGCCCTGGGGCGGTTTCATCACCGGCCTTGCCGAAAATATCGAATATGTTCTGACCCCTGCCGTCATCAATTTCTTCATCGGGTCTTACCTCACCGCCATCTTCGGCACGCCACCCGAATATCAACCGCTGTGGTGGCTCGGCTCTTACATCATCTTCGTTTCTCTCAACATTGCGGGCGTTGAACTCTCGTTCAAATCAACACTCGTTGTGACGATTGCGGCGCTGAGCGTGCTCGTGATTTTCTGGATCAGCGCCATTCCGGTGATGGACTTCTCGCGCTGGGCCCTCAACATCGCGGCTGACGGAACCGAACTCGCCGAAGGCGGCGGTGTCTGGTTCCCGATGGGCTATTACGGCATTTTGGCCGCTCTACCCTTCGCCGTCTGGCTCTTCCTCGCCATCGAACAATTGCCGCTGGCGGCGGAAGAAACACATGATCCCAAACGCGATATGCCACGCGGGATTATCGCAGGCATATTCACGCTGATGTTCTCGGCGTTTATGATCCTGTTTCTCAACTCAAGCGTGTCACCGGGCGCCTTCGGCGTCGCGAGTTCCGGCGAACCTCTGCTCGACGGCTTCCGCGCCACCCTCGGCGGTAACATCGCTTCGGCCCTCTCACTTGCCGCGGTGATCGGCCTGATCGCCAGTTTCCACACGATCATCTTTGCCTTCGGACGCCAGATCTATTCGCTGTCACGTGCGGGCTATTTCCCCCGCGCTTTGTCAGTGACCCACGGCACCCGCAAGACACCGCATATCGCCCTGATTGTCGGTGCGGCTGGCGGCTATATCGTCATGCTGATCATGTGGTTCGGCCTCGGCTCGGAACAAGGTGGCGCTGTCATCGGCGGCACGCTGCTCAACATGGCGGTCTTCGGTGCCATGATTTCCTACTTCTTTCAGGCCATCAGCTTTATCCGCCTGCGCATGGTGATGCCGCATATCGAGAGGCCCTATGTCAGCCCGCTCGGTATTCCCGGCGCTATTCTCACACTCATCATCGCGGCGGTGACGCTCTTCTATCAGTTGCAGGATCCCGTCTATCAGGTCGGCGTCTACGGAACCGCTGCCTGGTATCTCGCGGGCATCATCTACTTTGCCCTGATCGGACGGCACAAGCTTGTCATGTCGCCTGAAGAAGAGTTCGCTCTCAACAAGGGCCATCGCGTGGCCCCTTGAACGACACGGGTCCGGCCTTACCGGACCAAAACTGCAAATGAGTTTGACGGTGCCAGCCCCTGAAAATGCTGGCACCGTCGAATTCGGATTTGAAATACCTCGCGCGCCAACACATGCCCGCAAGATCAGGAGTTGCTTCCATGCTCGGCCTACTTACCCTCGATGCGCTTTCCAACCTCATCAGTCGTGGCGACATTGATACCGTCATAATGGCCATGCCTGACATGCAGGGGCGTCTCGTCGGCAAGCGGATGCAGGCCAGCTACTTCCTCGACACGGCAGTGCACGAAACCCACGCCTGCAATTACCTGCTCACCGTCGACACCGATATGGAACCGGTGCCCGGCTACAAAGCGGCGAGCTGGGCGAGCGGCTATGGCGACTTCGTGATGAAGCCTGACATCTCGACCCTGCGCCTCATCCCCTGGATGCCCGGCACAGCTCTCGTCATTTGCGATACGCTCGACCACGACGGCAATGATGTCGAACACGCGCCACGCGCCATATTGAAAAAGCAACTCAAGCGCCTCGCCGCCAAAGGCATGATGGCGAACACAGCGTCCGAACTGGAATTCTATCTTTTCAGCGAGACTTACGAGTCCGCCCACGAAAAGCGTTTCCACGATCTCAAAACATCGAGCCCTTATATTCAGGACTATCAGATTTTCGGCACGTCCAAGGAAGAAGCGACCATGCGCGCGATCCGCAATGGTCTGGAAGGCGCAGGCATTCCCGTTGAAAATTCCAAAGGCGAATGGGGCGCGGGACAAGAAGAAATCAACATCCGCTATGCCGAAGCCCTCGACATGGCCGACCGCCACACGATCCTCAAAAACGGCATCAAGGAAATCGCGCATCTGCACGGCAAGTCCGTGACCTTCATGGCCAAGTGGGACACGCAAAAGGCGGGCTCGTCCTGCCACATCCATATTTCGCTCTGGGATGCCGCAGGCAAAACCGCGCATTTTTATGATGAGAAAAGCAAAATCCACGGGTTATCGGAAATGGGCCAACAGTTTCTGGCGGGCCAGATCAAACATGCCCGCGAAGCGACCTATTTTCTCGCGCCCAACGTCAATTCCTACAAGCGTTTCGTCAACGGCACTTTCGCGCCCACCAATATTGTCTGGTCGAACGATAACCGCACGGCGGGTTTCCGCCTTTGCGGCCACGGCAAGAGCCTGCGCGTCGAATGCCGCATTGGCGGCGCGGACCTCAACCCCTATCTCGCCTTCGCCGCCCTCATCGCCTCCGGCCTTGAGGGCATTGAACAAAAGCTCACGCTGGAGCCGGAATTCAGAGGCGATGCCTATGTCGGCGACAATGTGCCGCTGCTGAGGAAGAACCTGCGGGATGCTATTGCCGACCTCGAAAAGTCACAAATGTATGCGAACACACTGGGCAAGGATGTGGTCGAGCATTACGTCCATACCGGTCGTTGGGAACAGCAGGAATATGATCGCTGCGTGACCGACTGGGAAGTCGCAAGAGGATTTGAACGCGCATGAGCACCGACCTTCTGAAAGTCGTCTCGCCGGTTGATGGCAGCATCTTTGCCGAATTGCCTTTGGCCGACGCCAAAGTGATCGACGAGACGCTGGCCAAAGCCAAACACGCCGCCGCCGAATGGCGGCACACAACCGTTGCCGAGCGCGCCGAACTGGCCTTGCGCTTTGTTGATGCCTTCACCGCGATGAAAGACGACATTGTGCCGGAACTCGCCTGGCAGATGGGTCGTCCCATTGCCTATGGTGCAGGCGAAGTGCGCGGCTTTGAAGATCGTGCACGCTACATGATCGGCATTGCCGAAAGCGCACTGGCCGACATGGACGTTGGCCAGAAAGAAGGCTTCAACCGCTGGATCAGCCGCGAGCCTTTGGGCGTCGTGCTGGCCATTGCCGCGTGGAACTATCCTTATCTCATCGCCGTCAATGTCGTCGTACCCGCGATCATGGCGGGCAATGCCGTCATCCTAAAACATTCCGGCCAGACACCGCTTTGCGCCGAACGCTTTGCCACCGCCTTCAAACAAGCCGGTGCGCCGGACGGGTTGTTCACGGCCATCCATATGAGCCACGAGCTGACAGAAAAAATGATCGGCGACAAACGCGTCGATTATGTCGCCTTCACAGGTTCCGTCGCGGGCGGTCGCGCCATC
>JAUSLL010000134.1 GCA_030649335.1 Parvibaculum sp.
CCATCTTTGCCTCAGCATCCGGCGCGACTGGATGCTGAGGCAAAGATGGAATGTGTATTGAGTGCCAGATTAGAAAAACCACCCATCCCACACTGATCCATCCGCCATCCTCGCGCGTAAACCCCCATGACACCGCCTGTCAGGGGGATTGATGACCACCATCGTTTGGTTTCGCAAAGACCTGAGATTGGCCGATAATCCGGCTCTTGCAGACGCTTGCGCGCGCGGCGGTCCGGTCATTCCGCTTTTCATCCTCGACCCCGCCGAGCCGCTTGGCGGTGCCTCGCGCTGGTGGCTCCACCACAGTCTTGAATCACTCTCACAGGCTTGCGCTGCGCTTGGTGCGCCGCTCGTCCTGCGCGCCGGTCCGCCTGCCGATCTCCTCCTCACCCTTGCAGGCGAGACCGGCGCGACCTCCATTGTCTGGAACCGTCGCTACGAGCCGGAAATCATTGCGCGCGACACGGTGCTCAAATCCGCACTCGCCGCCAAAGGCCTCGACGCGCGAAGTTTCAACGGCTCTCTCCTCGTCGAGCCATCCGCCCTGCGCACCTTCAGCGGTGAGCCCTACAAAGTCTTCTCGCCCTTCTGGCGCACGCTGGCGGGCTTTGCGCCTTTCGCCGCGCCGCGTCCCGCGCCGCATGTGTTACGCGCGCTGGCCGTGCCGGTTGTCTCCGATGCGCTTGATGAATGGTCTCTGCTACCACATGCGCCGGATTGGGCCGCAGGCCTTCGCGCCACATGGCAACCGGGCGAAGCCGCAGCCGCGACGCGCCTTGGTGATTTTCTTGATGTCGATGTCGCGTCCTATCCCGTCATGCGCGACCGCATGGACAAGGCAGGCACCTCGCGTCTCGCAGCCCATCTCCATTGGGGCGAGGTTTCCATACATCAGGCTTGGCAGGCCGCGGCCATGACAGCAGACGCCAATCCTGCCGCCGCTGCGGGTGTCGGCGCTTTCCAGCGGCAATTGGCATGGCGCGAATTTTCCGCCCACCTCCTCTTCCACTGGCCGCATCTGGCCAAAAAGGCGTGGAAGCCCGCCTATGAGAATTTTCCGTGGACGGATAATGAAGCGCATTTCACCGCATGGACCAAAGGCCGCACCGGCTATCCGGTGGTGGACGCTGCCATGCGTGCGCTTTGGGCCACAGGCACAATGCACAATCGCGCCCGCATGATCGTCGCGTCTTTTCTCGTCAAGCATCTGCTCATCGATTGGCGGCGCGGCGCGGATTGGTTTGAAGACACGCTGGTCGATGCCGATCTCGCCAACAACAGGGCAGGCTGGCAATGGGTGGCCGGTTCAGGGTCCGACGCCTCGCCCTATTTCCGCATTTTCAATCCGGTCCTTCAGGGCCAGAAATTCGACCCCGACGGTGCCTTCGTGCGCCAATGGGTCCCCGAGCTCGCCGGGCTCGACAATCGCTTCATCCATCAGCCCTGGTCCGCCCCCGGCCACGCGCTCGATGAAGCTGGTATCCTGCCCGGCGAAACCTACCCGCATCCCGTCGTCGATCACGACTACGCCCGCAAGCGTGCGCTTGATGCCTTGGCCTCGATGAAGAGTAATCAGCTCACGGAAGTATAATGCGCGTGCAGTGCAAGGCTTGCCGCCACCATCGCATTGAGGCTTTCAACATTGCCCGTGGTTTCAATGGCAAGGCGTTTGGCATCGAGTGTTTCGGGCAGGCCCATGCCTTCTTCCCCCAGCACAATGCGAATATCGCGCGGCCATTTATACCGGCTCATCGCCTCGCCCGTGCCGTCGAGCGCCACCACGGGGCCGCTCGCGTGCTCAAGCGTGCGCAGCGACGGGCCGCGCGCCATCTTGAGGTGCATCTGGGCGTTCGCACCCGCGCGCAAGGCTTTGGGGTGGAAGGGGTTTGCCGCTTCTTCCATGAGGATAAGTTTTTTGACGCCGAAGGCGGCCGCACTCCGCATCAGCGCGCCGAGATTATTGGGGTCGCCCAGCGCCACCATCAGTTCGAGCCCCTCGGGCGGACGGCTGAGGTCGGCTTGCGGCAGCTCTGGCACCTTGCCGATCAGGAGCGGGAAATTTGTCCCCGAAATATCGAGTTTGTCGAAGAGGGTCCGCGGCAGGCGATAGCGGTCGAGCGAGGCGGGGATATCGAGATCGGCCACGTCTTTAGGCTCGCATGCAACCACGACATGGAAAGGCTCGAATCCTGACAGGAAAGGCTCGGAAATCGACTTGAGTGCTTCAGGGACAAGCTTGCGTCCGGCGAGGATGTAAAGCCCGTGCTTTTTGATGGCGCGCCCGTCCTGCAAATCATTCCAGATTTTAAACTGGGGATTTTGCGCGCTCTCGATCAGCCGCCATAATTCACCGCTCATGCGTCCCGCCGCAACTTTCTTCAGGTGGGGATAGAGGGCCAAATTAGGCCGCTTCGCCCTGACTGGCGAGCCGAAATGCCTGAATTTCAAGGGAAAATGGTGCCCACGGAGTGGATTGAACACTCGACCTCTCCCTTACCAAGGGAGTGCTCTACCACTGAGCTACGTGGGCCGCTGCATCGCGGGTCACCAACGGGTGTTGACTGCGGAAGCGGGCGGAAAGTGCCACAGGGGGGGCTTTGGTGCAACTGGGAAAGGCTATGATTTTCGGTCTATTATCCAGCTTTGTTGACGCCCTCTCCGCTATGGTCCATATGCGGAGAAACGCGTAAATCCCTTATACCTTCGGTGGTTCCCATGGCCGGCCCAGATCGCATCAAAAACAACTCAGACGACAACAGCACACGTCGCCCCCACGGTCAGGGTCCCGCCCGCGCCGATCAGGCGCGCGAGGCCCGTCAGGCAGAAGCCCTGCGTGCCAATTTGCGCAAGCGCAAAGCCCAGGCAAAAGCACAAGCCGCAGACGCCAAAGCGCCCGAAAAAGGCCCCAAAGCCTAAGTATTTTAGGTCATCGCCGCCCCTTGGGCAGCATTCCTTCAGGCCCTCACCGGACGTTTCATGGACACGATTCACATTCGCGGCAACCGTCGTTTGAACGGTACGATCCCGATCAGCGGCGCCAAGAATGCGGCCCTGCCGCTGATGATCGCCGCCTTGTTGACGGACGAAACCCTGACGCTGTCCAACATCCCGCGCCTCACCGACGTGCGCACACTGGCAAAATTGCTCGGTGTTCTCGGCTCAAAGGTTGAACGCACCGAGGCAGCTGACGCCGCGAGTCTCGATGGCGACACACTGTCGCTGACCACACCCGAAATCCTCTCGACGCTCGCACCATATGAGATCGTCTCCCAGATCCGCGCCACTTTCTGGGTGCTGGGTCCGCTGCTCGCCCGTTGCCGGACAGCCAAAGTCTCGCTGCCCGGCGGCTGCGCCATCGGTGCGCGCCCCGTCGATCTCTACCTCAAAGGCCTCCAGAAAATGGGTGCCGAGATCACGGTCGAGGAAGGTTATGTGCTGGCCAGCGCGCCAGATGGTCTCAAAGGCGCGGTCATCCGCTCGCCCATTGTCTCCGTTGGCGCGACCCACACGCTATTGATGGCGGCAACACTCGCCGACGGTGAAACCGTCCTTGAAAACGCCGCCCGCGAGCCCGAAATCACCGATCTTGCCCGCTGCCTGATCGCCATGGGCGCGAAGATCGAAGGCGTTGGCACCTCGACCTTGCGCATCACCGGCGTCAAACGTCTTCACGGCGCGACGCATACGGTGGTTGCCGACCGCATCGAAGCAGGCACCTATGCCATTGCCGCCGCCATGACCGGCGGTGACGTCACGCTGACGGGTGCCGACCCTGAAACCTTCGAGGCCGCGCTGTCTGTGTTGCGTGCCGCCGGTGCCAATGTTGAAGCCGCACCGGGTCGCATCCGCATCACGCGCAACGGCGAACGCCTGCAAGCAACAGATGTTGTGACACAAGTCTTTCCGGGCTTCCCGACGGATTTGCAGGCGCAGTTCATGGCCCTGATGACGATTGCCGAAGGCGAAAGCGAAATCACCGAAACCATCTTCGAAAACCGCTTCATGCATGTGCAGGAACTGGCCCGTTTCGGCGCGAATATTTCACTCCACGGCGACAAGGCCCTGATCCACGGCGTCGAACGCCTCACTGGCGCACCGGTCATGGCGTCCGATCTTCGGGCGTCTGCTGCCCTTGTCATTGCGGCGCTGGCAGCCGAAGGTGAAACAACGATCAATCGCGTCTATCATCTCGACCGCGGCTTTGACCGTATGGAAGAGAAACTCGGTGCCTGTGGTGCCGAAATCTGGCGTGTGAAAGCCTGAACGGAAACCCGATGAGCGACCTGCGCCTCAACGCCGAAGATGTGGCCGACCTTGAAATCATTTCGACCTGCCTGCAGGACGCGGTGACGCAAGTGCGCGACCTCGCCTATTTGCCGCAGGTCCGCCGCTTCGCCATGGTCGTCAACCGCTTCCGTTGGGAACGCGAACCTAAAGGTGGCGCGACCCACGAGCGCACCCGCGCCGGACTTCACTTTGACAATGTCAGCGTCGCCCGCGCGCGCGGCATCGCGCAGGATCGCAGCGACGGCATCCTTAATTTGCTCTCCGTCCGCTTTGAAGAACTCAATGCGCCCTCGGGCATCGTTACGCTCACTTTTTCAGGCGGCGGCGAAATCAGACTTGAGGTTGAGGCGCTCGATGTCCATCTGTCAGACCTCGGCCTCGTCTGGGAAACGCCGAACCTGCCCCGCCACGATCTCGAAACAGACAAGTAACCAAAATGGCCATCCGTCTCAACGCAGCCGATAAGGGCTTTGAAGCGGCTTTCAAGACTTTGCTTGAAGGCAAGCGCGAAACGTCGGTCGATGTGAACGATGTCGTGACCGCTATCATCGCCGATGTGCGCAAGCGCGGCGACGTAGCCTTGGTCGAGCTCACCAACAAATTCGACCGCGTTTCGCTCACCGCCGAAACACTGCGTATCCCCGACGCAGATCTTGATGCCGCGCTCGGCAAATGCGATCCCGCGACACTTGAGGCGCTGCGCCTCGCCAAATCCCGCATCGAGGCCTATCACGCGCGCCAGAAGCCGGAAGATTCCCGCTTCACAGACGCGGCCGGCGTCGGCCTCGGTCACCGCTGGACTGCCGTTGGCGCAGTTGGCCTTTACGTGCCGGGCGGCACTGCGAATTATCCAAGCTCCGTGCTGATGAACGCCGTGCCTGCCAAGGTCGCGGGCGTCAAGCGCGTGGTCATGGTCGTGCCGACACCGGACGACAAAGTGAACCCGCTGGTGCTGGCCGCCGCCCGCATTGCAGGCGTTGACGAAGTCTACCGCGTCGGTGGCGCCCAAGCTGTGGCCGCACTTGCCTATGGCACCGCGACCATCGCGGCTGTCGATAAAATCGTCGGCCCCGGCAATGCCTTTGTTGCCGCCGCCAAGCGTCAGGTCTTCGGCACAGTCGGCATCGACATGATCGCAGGTCCGTCCGAAATTCTCGTTGTTGCAGACGGCGACAATGACCCTGACTGGATCGCCGCTGATCTTCTGTCGCAAGCCGAGCATGATGAAAGCTCGCAGTCGATCCTCATCACTGATGATGGGGCATTTGCCACGCGCGTTGAGGAAGCCGTCATCCGCCAGCTCAAGCTTCTCCCGCGCGAGACGACGGCCACGAAAAGCTGGGCTGATTTCGGCGCGGTCATCATTGTCAAATCGCTTGATGATGCGGTGGCGCTTGTCGATCGTCTGGCCCCCGAGCACCTCGAAATCGCGCTGGATGATCCCGAACCAATGGCGGCCAAAATCTCCAACGCGGGTGCGATCTTTCTGGGTCGCTATACGCCGGAGGCCATTGGCGATTATGTGGCGGGTTCTAACCACGTCCTGCCGACAGCACGCAGCGCGCGTTTTTCGTCCGGCCTCAATGTGCTCGACTTCATGAAACGCACCTCCATCGTGCGATGCGATGCGGCCTCGCTCGCCGCCATCGGACCCGCCGCTGTGGCACTGGCGGCAGCCGAAGGGCTTGACGCACACGGTAGGTCCGTATCGATCCGGCTCAATAAATAAACCCACCCTCGCTTCACACGGTCAAATCGGCATAGAGTGTCGCAACCTTGTGTGTGGCCAATATCGAGTGCTCTATTTTGGATACTCTGGACGGCAAGTCGCGGTTTCGCATCGCCGAGCTCGTGCTCGACGAGCGTACCGTCATGCGCCGTTCGCCGGATGTGGAGCATGAGCGCAAGGTCGCCATTTTCGATCTGCTCGAAGAAAACAGTTTTGCGCCCACCGGCAGCGAAGGCGGACCCTATCTGCTGCATCTCGCCATCGAAGAGAACCGCCTCGTCTTCGACATCAGGCTCGAAGGCGGCGAGGCCCACGGCAAGATCATGCTGTCGCTCTCGCCATTCCGCAAAATCATCAAAGACTATTTCATGATTTGCGAGAGCTATTACGACGCCATCAAAACGGCAGCACCGGCCCAGATCGAGGCCATCGACATGGGTCGGCGCGGGCTCCACAACGAAGGGTCGGAATTGCTGCGTGAGCGTCTGGCAGGCAAGGTCGAGATCGATTTCGACACATCGCGCCGCCTGTTCACGCTGATCTGCGTCCTGCATATCAAAGGTTGATGCCCTGATGAGCAGCGCCGCGACCCCGCCCAAATTGCCAGGCTCCGTGCTCTACACCTGCAACCTCAATGCGGTGCGTTCGCCCATGGCCGAGGCGCTGACGCGCAACCTTTACGGCAAGCGTTTCTTTGTCGAGAGCGCAGGCTTGGAGCCAGCCGACCGCGATCCCTTTGTTGTCGAAGTCATGCGCGAGATCGGCATTGATATGTCCGGCGACAAGCCTCTGGCGGTTGATGCGGTGGATATCGGCGCCTTCGATCTGGTGATTTGCATGACGCCCGAAAGCTGCACCCATGTGACCGAGCTTGCCCGCGCGCAAGCCGTCGAGATCGAGTTCTGGCCGACGCTCGATCCCTTCGCGGCAGGCGAGATGGGATCGCGCGAACAACGCCTCGTGGCTTATCGCCGGTTGCGCGATGATTTACTGAGTATGATCACGCACCGCTTCGGCCCCTGCGACGCCGCAGCCTGAACCTTAAATACCGCTTATATTGTTATTTTTCAATGGCTTACCGGATGGTTGTTCCGGTGTCCCGTCGGGTGCGGTCCTTTTAGCCTTCGTCACCCTTGATTTCGCGCCGCTTTGTGACCATTCTCCCGCCAAATCTCAAAGGAATTTGAATGTCTAAAGAAGAACTGCTTGAGTTTCCGGGTGTTGTGTCGGAATTGCTTCCGAACGCGACGTTCCGCGTCAAACTCGAGAACGAACACGAAATCATCGCCCACACAGCAGGCAAGATGCGCAAGAACCGTATCCGCGTGCTGGCCGGCGACAAGGTGCTGGTCGAAATGACCCCTTATGATCTGACCAAAGGCCGGATTACCTATCGCTTCAAGTGATCGGCTGCCCGGGCGCACGCCCCGGGGTCTCTCGGTGCGGTTGAGACGGATGTCCATGCCTGATCCCCACCTGTGATCCCACCCATGATTTCTGAACAAGCTAAACTGATCCTCGCCAGCGCCTCGCCGCGCCGTCTAGCGCTTCTGGCGCAGATCGGCATTGTGCCGGACGCTGTGCGTGCCGCCGACCTTGATGAAGCGCCGTTGAAGCTCGAATTGCCCCGAGTTCATGCGATCCGTCTTGCGCACGAAAAGGCGCAGGCTGTGGCAGAGCTTGAGCCGCAGGCCTTTGTCCTCGCCGCTGACACGGTGGTGGCCGCAGGAAGGCGCATTTTGCCGAAAGCCGAAACAGAGGCCGACGTGCGCCAATGTCTCGACATTTTGTCAGGCCGCGCGCATCGCGTTTACACCGCCATTTGCCTCATTGATCCGGCGGGTATCGTGCGCGAACGCGTCAGCGAAACCCGCGTTAGCTTCAAACGACTGTCCGCCGCCGAACTCAATGCCTATATCGCAGGCGGCGAAGGGCAGGGCAAAGCGGGTGGTTATGCAATACAAGGCAGCGCCGCCGCATTTGTCCGTTTGCTGAATGGCAGCTATTCGGGCGTTGTCGGCCTGCCGTTGTTTGAGGCCGGAACCCTGCTCGCAAGTGCGGGATTTGCCGCTTCGGCCCCGCGCTAACAGCACTATCCATCACGCCAAAGAATGTTAGGATTATCCCCAACGGGGAATTAAAGAGGATCGGCGATAACGCGCGCGGGGGTGCGGGTTGTGGCTCAAGGGATTGCATGTCTGAGGAAGTGTTGATCAATGTCGGACCCGGCGAAACGCGTGTCGCGGTCGTCGAGAACGGACGCCCTGTGGAGCTTATTCTCGAGCGCACACAGGAAGATGAGCTGAAAGAAAAGACCGGTCGTGCCGGTCACTCGCTGATCGGCAATATTTTCATGGGCCGCGTGCAGCGTGTGTTGCCGGGCATGCAGGCAGCTTTTGTCGAAATCGGGTTGGAACGCGCAGGTTTTCTCGGGGCCCGCGAAGCGCGCTGCCTTTGCGAGCTGACGCATCTTGACGAGCATGTGCTGCCACCCATCAGCGCCTGCGTGACCGAGGGTCAAGTGATCCTCGTGCAGGCCGTCAAAGACCCTATCGGGGACAAAGGTGCGCGCCTGTCAGCCAATGTCACCTTGCCTGGCCGTTTGCTGGTGCTGGTGCCCAATCAATCCGGCGTCGCGCTGTCGCGCCGCATCGAGGACGAAGTCGAACGCGAACGCCTGACTGCACTCGTTGAGGAAATGGTCGCACGTTTCGGCTCTATGGGTGTGACGGGCGAGCCTGCGGGCTTCATCGTGCGCACAGCTGCCATCGGTGCCACTGTTGACGATATTGCCGCCGACGCCCGCGCGCTCGCCGAAGAATGGCGCAAAGTGCGCGACACCGAGATGCGCTCGTCTGCCCCGAGTGTCGTTTTCCATGATCTCGATCCCGTCGCCAAGACCATGCGCGACTATGTCAGCACCGACACGTCGCGCGTGCTCATCGACAATGTCGAGGCTTTTGGCGAAGCGCAGCGCTATTGCCGCCGCGCCATGCCGGAACTCCTCGACCGGGTGCAACTTTTCAACGGACCCGGCCCGCTTTTCTCGCTCTACGACATCGACGGCGAAATCGAGAATGCGCTTGAGCCGCGCGTTGAGCTTGATTCCGGTGGATGGATCACCATCGAGACCACCGAGGCCCTCACCGCCATCGACGTCAATTCAGGCCGCTACACAGCCTCCACGGGCCTTGAGGACACAAGCGTGTCGATCAACCTCGAAGCGGTCGAAGAAATCATCTACCAGCTGCGCCTGCGCGGCACGGGCGGGCTCATCGTCATTGACTTTATCCACATGAACGATCCCGAAAATAACGCCAAAGTGATCGAGGCGCTGAACACGGGCTTTGCCCATGATCGCGTGCCGACGCAGATTTCGGGCATGTCGGAATTCGGCCTCGTTGAAATGACCCGCAAGCGCGTGCGCGAACCGTTGAACAAGTTGCTGACCGAACCTGCTTATCCTGCAGGCCGCCCGCGCCGCAAATCCTGTGCAACCGTTGCAAACGACCTGATGCGTAAGATCGTCGCTGAAGCAGCCGCCGCGCCCGGACGCACACTCGCCGCCCGCGCAGCTCCCGATGTGATCGATTGGCTCGAACGCGGCAATGCCTATCTCCTTGAGCGCCTCAAAGCGCGCGTTGCAGGCCCGGTCAATCTCATTGCCGAAACGGGCTACCCCCGCGACCGCATTGACGTGAGCGTGGTGTAGTGATGGCCGATAATGTGGTGCCGCTGCGGACGCTTCGCCCTTGCGCTATTTGCGGTAAGAAATCGACGCAGGCCTTCCATCCGTTCTGCTCCAAACATTGCGCCGACGTGGATCTAAACCGCTGGCTCAAGGGCTCCTACGCCATTCCGGCCATCGAACCGCCGGATGAATGGCAGGACGGCAGCGACGGTGAAATGGACGATTCCGGCTCCAACAACTGACGCAATCCGCACTGATCAGAAAATGGCCTGAATTTCTCGCTTTTTCGGGGGATCAAGGCGCTCTCCAACTATGGACAGGCCTCCCCCAATCTCTTATAAGGCGCAAGCCTCAGCCGCCGGACCCCGGCGCTGCGCGCAACGCCCGGGTAGCTCAGTTGGTAGAGCATGCGACTGAAAATCGCAGTGTCGGTGGTTCGATCCCGCCCCCGGGCACCATTTTTCCAAAATTTGATTTGGCTTGGTTCCCGGCACTCCGCTCTGCGGCAGGCAGAGGTGACTCGCGTCTACGGCATCGCTATCGTAACGCCCGAGGAAACCAACAAACGTAATCAAAAACAAAAGAAGACGCATGACAGACGCAAAGCCCGCCGCCACAACCGGCCCGAAAAACGCCGTTGTCATCCTGCTCGATAGCCTCAACCGGCACATGCTGGGCGCTTATGGTGGCGAGGAGTTTGCGACCCCCAATCTCGACCGGTTTGCGGCGCGCTCGACGCGTTTCACAAAACATCACACAGGCTCGCTGCCCTGCATGCCGGCGCGTCACGACATTCTCTGCGGGGCACTGGATTTTCTCTGGAAGCCTTGGGGTTCTGTTGAAATCTGGGAAGACGCGATCACATATGAATTGCGCAAAGCGGGTGTTACCACGCAGCTTATTTCCGATCACCCGCATCTCTTTGAGACAGGTGGCGAAAACTATCATTCCGATTTTACGGCATGGGATTATCAGCGCGGCCATGAAGGCGATACGTGGAAGACGCGGCCGGATCCGAGCTGGACAGGCTCGCCTCTACAGCAGCGTGGCGGCCGCCACATGCCCTATGATGAATCGCGCAGCTATTTCAAAAATGAAACGGATTTTCCGGGGCCGCGCACGATGGGTGCGGCGGCGAAATGGATCACCGACAATGCGGGCTATCACGACCGCTTCATGCTCTTTGTTGATGAGTTCGATCCTCACGAACCATTCGACACGCCCGAGCCTTACGCTTCAATGTATGACAAGGACTGGGGCGACGAACCCCATATGATCTGGCCGCCCTATATGCAGGGCGCACTGAAAAAGGGCGTGCTGACCGAGGCGCAAGCCAAGCAGCTACGCGCCAGCTATGGCGGCAAGCTCACCATGATCGACCATTGGTTCGGCAAGGTGATGGATGCGCTTGATGCGGCCAATCTCTGGGACACCACAGTGGTCATCCTCTGCACGGACCACGGCCATTATCTCGGCGAAAAAGACATATGGGGCAAACCCGGTGTGCCGATTTATCAGACGCTCGGCCATATTCCGTTGATGATCGCCCATCCCGGTATCGCGCCTGGCACCTGCGATGCCCTGACCACCAGCGTCGATATTTTTGCGACGCTGGCTGACATTTTCGACGTCAAAGTACGACAACGCACACACGGCCATTCGCTCTTGCCGCTGTTGCGCGGTGAGACGGACAGCGTGCGCGATTGGTTGCTGACCGGCGTCTGGGGCCGCGAAGTGCATTACATCGACAAGCGCTATAAATATGCGCGCGCCCCCAAGGGCGTGAATGCGCCGCTGACCATGTTGTCAAATCGCTGGTCCACCATGCCGACGCATATGCTGACGCGCGAACAGGAATTGCCGCTGCCCGATGATCGCGCTTACCTCTCGCGTATGCCCGGCAGCAATGTGCCTGTGATCCGTCAGGATTTTACTGATGGTGATCAAATTCCTTTTTGGGCTTACGCGAAATTCGGCGGACATCACCTTTATGATCTCGTGGAAGACGGCGCGGAAACGCGCAATCTGGCGGGTTCGGCGCTTGAAAAAGACTATGAAGAACGCCTACGGAGCGTGCTCAAGGAACTCGAAGCGCCCGACAGTCAGTTCAAACGTTTGGGCTTTGCCTGACGCTTTAAAGTGACGACTTATCCTCACCCGCCCGATGCGAGCGTAGAACTCTGCGCGGCATATAACCCAACAGCGCGGGCGCGGAGAGGATGAGGACATGGCAAATATTTTGAGCGGAAGAACATCGGATGGCAGTTCGCCGGTGATTGATTGGACCGGCGGCACCGGCACATTCTGGGTATGGGGCACGTTCGGCGGCGCTTCTGTTTCGCTGGAGGCAAGTCCCGATGGCGCTACATGGATTCCAGTCGGGACGGCGGTGAGCTTTGCGCAGAACGGCGTTGGCGCTTTCGCGCTGTCGCCGTGCAAATTGCGCGCAACGGTGGCGGGCGCGAGCGGCGCGACAAATGTCAATGCGTCCGCCTGATCGGCTGGCAATCGGAGCCTGAGTTTCGCTATGATGAGCGCGTCGGTGTAAAGATTAAATCTTGCACCGGCGCGTGACGCGAAGGACAGCGGAGGTTTTGAGTGGTTGGCGTTTTGTTGGTCATCGGCGGTTTGATTGTGACCGCCATGTTCTTTGTGCTTTACGTTCGCGCTGTGTCAGCCGAACGTCGCGCCGATATGTTGTCGGCGGAACTTGAAGCCTTGCGCGAAGAGCGCAAGCTTCTCTGATTAAATCTCAACGATGGTCGAGCCGTCCGCTTCGATGTGATGGCGAATGTCATCGAATAATTTGCCCTGACGGTAGAAGGGCACACGCGGAAACGCGTGATGGACGAGGTGGTAGGACTGCCACAAGTCGAACGGGCGCAGCATCTTGCCGACGATACCGTGAAAGACATAGGTGGTGCTGTTATCCGTGCGGCCTTTGCCGGCGCGCGGAAAATGCGGGAACCACACAAACATCATGCCCATGATGAAGATGTTCATATAGCCCGCGAGCGGCCACAGGATGAGCAGCTTGTAATTACCGGTGGTGGCCCAGAGCGTACCGCCGATGCCGAGCGCGATGATCCAGGTCATGTAAATCCACGCATAAGCGAAGTAACCGCCGCGGATTTTCGACCAGATTTTATGGGCCGGATAAAAATAGAGATAGTGCTGCGGGATGGTAGCCGCGCGGAAGACGACGTTGAAAGGATTGTAGCCCTTCACCCATTCGTCAGGATCTTTCTCGCCGTTATTCACATGCGCATGATGCCATGCGTGGAGATCGCCCCAACCGCGATAGGGCACCATATTGACGATGCCGCAAATCCATCCGAGTACGGAATTGAGCCAAGCGGAGCGCCCGTGGCCGATATTGCCGTGCGAGGCTTCATGCATCGTGGCGAAAATGAAGAACATGAAATAGAGATTGGTGAGGAAGGCGAGCCAGAGCGGTACGGCTTCGCTCATGCCTGCCCAAGTCGAAACAGCGAGCACCGACATGCCGAAACCGGTCCATGCGATGGTCGTCCAATCGACGCCGGTTTTGATGTGGCGGCGGGCGATTTCGGCAGCGCTCGGACCGGCTGCGGCCTGATCCAGCGGTGCCTGATTGCTCGACGAACGGTCATTGGGCACGCGTTTGGTCACGCCACGGCGTTCCGGCGCGCGGGTATCCGGCGCGCTGGATCCGGGAACCGGACCTTTCGGTGCGATGACGTTCATCCACTTATCCCTCGTTAACTTCGCGCTAACCATAGGGCTAATCCCTCGGAAATGTCACTCGCTTTCGAGCCTTTTCAAGCCTCATTTCGAGGCTTTCCATGTCGAGGGTATGTCGAGGTCTGTCGTGGTTAACGAACCGAGACAGGACGGGTGCGGAGGATCAGTCGTTCGACAGGATCACATTGCGCAGGATCGGGTATATCTGGCCCGCCCAGCGGGAACCGGAAAAAACACCGTAATGACCGACACCGGCCTGAAGGTGGTGGTTCTTTTTATAGGACCGGATACCCGTGCATAAGTCGTGTGCGGCCATCGTCTGGCCGACCGAGCAAATGTCATCGCGCTCGCCCTCGACGGTCAGCAACGCGGTCTTGCGGATGGCAGCGGGTTCGACTTTCTCCCCGTGCCATGTCAGCTCGCCTTTGGGCAGCACATGCTTCTGGAAGACGAGATTGACGGTTTCCAGATAGAACTCGGCGGTGAGATCGAGCACCGCGAAATATTCGTCGTAAAATTCTTTCGTGAACGTGGCTTTGTCCGTGTCGCCTGTCGCCAGCGCACCGAAGAGGTCGATATGCGTGTCGATGTGGCGCTTGGGGTTCATGCTCATGAAAGCATTGAGCTGTACGAAACCCGGATAGACACGGCGGCCTGCGCCGGGGAATCCCATCGGCACCCGCGAGATCAGATTTTTCTCAAACCATTCGATGGAATGCGTGGTCGCCAATTCATTGACGCTGGTGGGATTGATCCGCGTATCAATGGGACCGGCCATCAATGTCATCGACGCGGGCTGCGCCGGGTTGTTCGTCTGCGCCATGACGGCGACGGCGGCAAATGCGTGGGCGCAAGGCTGGCACACCGACACAAGATGCGCGCCGGGCCCCAGTTCTTCGAGAAACTGAATGATGTGATCGATATACTCGTCAAAGCCGAAGCGACCGTGTTCGGTGCCTATGTCACGGGCGTTGTGCCAATCGGTGATGTAAACGTCATGGTCGGGCAACAGCACTTCGACCGTATTGCGCAACAGCGTCGCGAAATGACCAGACAGCGGCGCGACAACCAGCACGCGCGGTTGCTTCAACTTGCCCGCAATGTTTCCCGCCTTACGGAAGTGCAACATCGTGCAGAAGGGGGTGACGAGGGCAGCCTCTTCAGTGACCGGCACGTCTTCCTTGCCGACGCGCACATGATCGATGCCGAAGGGTGGGCGTGTGTGGGTGAGGCCTGCGCGTGACACCATTTCGAAGGCGGCGGCGAGATGGCGCAACGTCGGCGAGTCAAATTGGGTGACCGCCGATCCGTTGAGCATGGAAGCCGCAGCGTCAGCCATCATCCGAACCGGTTTCATCAGGTCGGATTGCAATTGATAGGCGTAATACAACATATGAGCCCTGGCCCGATCGTTACACATTGACCAGAGTCTAGGGCCAACATGTAAAAGGCTAGTCTAACTTATGTTGCACTGCGAGATAATTGTTTTGGCGAGCGCGAGAATGTGCTCTCCTGTCCTCTGAGGACCCGAAACCTGCAGAAAACGGGTCCGATCCCGGTAACCAAAGGGACGGAAATGGCCAAGGCCACGTTAAGCATTAGCAGCAAAAACTACTCTTCGTGGTCCTTGCGGGGCTGGTTGCTCTGCAAATTCGCAGGCCTCGACTTCACCGAAGAATTGATTCCCACCAACGACCCGTCGGCGCGCGCCGAGCTTTTGCTCCTGTCGCCGTCGTTTCTGGTGCCGTGCCTGAAACACGGCAGCGTCAAAACCTGGGGCTCGCTGGGGATCGCTGAATATCTGAACGAGCAATTTCCCGATGCAGGTCTTTGGCCGAAAGATGCAAGCGCGCGTGCGCTCTGCCGGTCGATCTCAGGCGAAATGCATTCAGGCTTTTCCAATCTGCGCTCCGCACTGCCGATGAACATTCAGGCGCATTACCCGAATTTCAAAATCTGGGCGGGCGCACAGGCCGATATTGACCGTGTGCAGACGATCTGGAGCGAGCGGCTGGAAGCCTCCAAAGGTCCTTATCTGTTCGGCAAAACGCTGACGGTCGCTGACGCCATGTACGCGCCGGTCTGTTCGCGCTTCACAACCTACGGCGTTGATATGGACGCCGCCTGCACGGCTTATGCAAAGCGCATCATGGCACTGCCGGAGATGGCTGAGTGGATCAAGGGCGCGAAGGCGGAACCGGCGGATATGGAAGAGCTGGACGCGGAGTTTTAGAGCGGCGTTCGGCTGTCTATCGGAATATCTAAAAAGACCCTCACCCTCCGCGCCTCCGGCGCTCCACCCTCTCCCGCTGGGAGAGGGTGGGGTGAGGGGCTTGCTTACCCGCGCGGGCGACCCGTGAACGGGTGCGTCGATGACAGACCGCCATCCACCGCAATGGCCTGACCATTGACGTAGGACGCATCGTCGCTCGCGAGGAACAATGCCATGGCGGCGATTTCCGGCGGTTCGCCGTTGCGCTGCATCGGGTTCAATTGGCCGACCTTGCCGATGGTGCCTTTGGCGCGGGCACCGTCGAAGATGGGCTTGGTCATGCCGGTTTCGATGAGGCCGGGGCAGATGGCGTTGACGCGCACGCCTGTGCCGATGAGGACGTTGGCAGATGTCTGCACGAGGCTGATGACACCGGCTTTCGACGCGCTATAGGGCAGGCCGCCCGCATTGGCGCGAAGCCCTGCAACGGAGGCTGTGCAGACGATGGAGCCTGAACCTTGCTTGACCATCAGGGGACTTGCGTGTTTCACCATCAGGAACGGGCCGATGAGATTGATGCGGAGAATTTCAGCCCAATAGTCAGGTGTCTGTTCTTCCAGCATGACCCAGCCGCCGCTGATGCCGGCATTGGCAAAGACCACATCGACGCCGTCATATTGTTTGACGCAATGGCCGACGATGCCGATGACGGCGGCTTCGTCGCCTGCGTCGGCGGCAATCGAGGTGACGGTGCCGCCTGCGTCGCGCACCATTTTGGCGGTTTCATCGACGGCGTCTTCCACGCGGTCAACGATGACGAGTTTGGCCCCTTCGGCAGCAAACAGAAGCGCGCTCGCGCGCCCGATGCCGCTGCCCGCGCCTGTGATGATCGCGCGCTTGCCTGACAGTCTTCCCATTGGTCTCTCCCCTGAAACGATTCGCGTGAATATTGATGGCGGGAGTTTAGGCCGGGATGACGCTGGGGAATAGGGCGGTTAGAACGCGCGGCCTTCGCGGACTTCCCAGGCGATGGAGCCGGTGCCGTCGGGGGTGTCGATGGTGCCGGAGCTGCCGACGACGGGGGGCACATCGACGGCGGGTGTGCAGTTTTCGGGCGCGTCGCCGGTACGGGTGCAGAGGCTGCGGCCTTTGACGCGCCACCAGCCGCGGCGTGTTTTGCCGTCGGCCATCTTGATGATGAGATTGTCGCGGTCGCGGTAAAAAATCTGCGTTGTGCCTGCGGGGCCGGTGAGAACCACCGTATTGCCGATGAGGCCGCTGCCGACATTGCCGGCGGCGTGAGCGGGGGCTGAGGGGGCAAGGAGTGTTGCCGCAGCAAGAAATGCGGCTGCTGCAAAGGCGCGCGGCGAAAAATATGTCATGGATATCAAGTAAGGGAACCTCAAGCGGGTCATTTGCCCAAACGGGGCGGCTTTAAGAGAAAGATGATCAGCCAGATCGGAATGAGGACGACCGCACCGAGAATGAAATGCGGTAAGGCCCACTCCAGCCCGTCGCGGAAAACCTCCATGATATGCGTCGGTGTCAGCCCGATATCGGCCAGAACATCTTCTGTGCTGATATTGAATTCATTGAGGACGGCGCCGATAAAAACCGCCACCAGAATGAATTTGAAGAGCGTGGACAACGTATTGTAGATCATGGGCAGGTCGGCCCTGTCTGGCGAATCCCTGAAAAACCCAGCCTATATCGCACAAACCGCTGAGGCTACACCCTGAAATGCCGCCTCTTGTAGCAAGAGGCGGCATTTCCGGTGGTGTTCAGCGGCCAAAAAGCGATTTCAGGGCATCCTCAGGCGTCTGCGGGGTGGTTTTGGCAGGCGCATCGCCGGTCGCCGGGGCCTCACCAGTGGCAGGCTTGGACGAGCCGCCAAGGAGACCTTCGAGCAGCGCTTTGCCACCGTCGCCCTTCAGGTTTTTGATCGTCTCGATGGTCTGGCCGCTGTTCTGGAGCATGGAGGCGAGATCGGGCCGGAAGCGCGGATTGGCCCATGGACCTTCGACGATGACCGGCACTTCGATGCCCTGAGCCGCGCCGCCGCCCTGACCTTCAAGGGTTGCGGCAAGTTTCGGCTCGACGCGGTAATTGACCGTCTGGTTCGGCAGATCGACGGTGCCGGAACCGGCGACGCGGATCAGCGGGCTCAACAGTTTCAGATCTTTGTTGGTGAGGATGCCTTTGGTGATGGTGAAACTGCCACCCATCTCGGAAAAATCCGTGCTCTGGGAGCCGCCTGTCTGCCAGCCGGTGGCAGGTGCGGTGAAGACGGTGCGCATCAGCTGGGCAAGGTTGACGCCTTTGATGGCGCCATTGGTGAACTTGATATCGCCCTTGCCGCCGAGTGTGCCGATGATCTCGCGCTGGCTGCGGCCTGTGCCGCTGACGGCAAAGCTGATGGCACTGAGACCGCTGAGACGTTCAAAGCCCGCCGCATCGCGCAGCAGGGGCTGTGCGGCGACACCGGCAACTTTGAAAGCCGCCTCGATCTGCGGTACGGACCCGCGACCATTGAGCGACAAGGTGCCCGAACCCGCGCCTTCATAAAGCGCGATCTTGTTGAGCGCGACATTGAGAAGGCCGTTCGACAGATTGACGTTGAGCGCGCTCGCACCGATCTTGATTTGCTGCACAAGAAGCTCGCCGGTCGAAAGCGCGATGTCGGCATCGACCGCCTTGAGGCCGGAAAGATCTATGGGGCTGTTGCTCCAGCCGCCGGACGCACCGCCCGAACCGCTGCCTGCAGGTGCTGCGGGCGCGGGTTTGCCATCGGCGGCGAGATAGGTGTTTGCGTCCATCTTGTCGATGGCGAGATTGCCGCGCAGCATCGGGCGCGTACCGGCTGTCGAAACCGCGAGCTTGCCGGTGGCGTTCATGCCGTCGAAAGAAATCTTGGCATTGTTGAAACTATAGCTCTCGCCCGCGCCGATGACTTCGCCGTGAACGGTAAGCGGACCGAAACCATTGCCCGCAGGCATGGGCGATCCGAGCCACTGCGCGAGTGCGCGCACGGACGGCACGTTGAGGTCAACACCGCCTGTGAATTTGACGCTGTCGAAAGCCTGGAACGACCCTTTGTATGTGGTGCTGATTTTGGTCGAGCGGAAGGAAAACTCAACCGGCGTCGGGCCGCCTTCGGTGAGGGCGCGCGGGCGGTCGGCTTTGAAGGTGAAGGAGAGAGGCTCGCTGTTCCAGACGAGGCCGCCGCCGGCCGTGAACGGATCATCGAGACCCGGCAGCGAGAGATCGAGATTGACGGATTCAAACGCCAGCGCCGAACCGTTCTGCGCATTGCGATAGGTGGCGATGCCGTTCTTGATCGACACTTCGCCGAGGCGCACCTGCCTGACGGAACCGGCGCTGCTGTCGCCCGAGGCTTGTGCCTCCGCAGGCGCGGCGCTGCCTTTGGTTTCGAATTGCCAGTTGGGTGTGCCGTCGGCTTTGACTTCGAGATGGATCACAGGATCGACCAGCACAAAGCTGTCGATTTCAACTTCGCCTTTGAAGAGCGGCATGATCTTGATGGCGGCGCGGAGTTCTTTCATCGCGGCCATGCTTTTGTCTTTGGCCCATGGGGCGTTCGACAGATCGACATTCTCGACCTTGACGGCGAGGCGCGGGAAGAAGGCGAGGCCGACATCGCCGCCGATGGTGAGATCGCGGCCGGTCTGCGCCTTGACGAGCGCGACCACCTGATTTTTGTAAACCTCTGCCGGAATAAACATCGGCACGGCCACAACAACGGCCACAAGGAGCACAATGATACCGGCGAGAATGGCAATCAGACGTGACATGATGAGTTTCCTTGTGGGCTTTTGGGCGCGGCGCGGAGGCTATTGAATTATGTGACATGCAAAACAGAGCAGTCGGGCGAAATTGTGACCTGAAACGGGGGCGTTGCGAAGGTGCGGTTTGATGAATTTATGAAGTCCGGTGGTAAATCCACCCTCAGGGCACCCCATAGGGGGAGTGATTCCACGCTTGAGCACCGGCTGCCGCACTTCTAAAAGGTGAGGCACGGCAAAAAAGGCAAAGGGCGGGCGCGGACGAAAATGAAAAAAGAAACTTTCTCAGAGACAGATAAGCCGCTCTGGACACCGACAGAAGAGGCCGTTGCCGGTTCCAATATGCGCGCCTTCATGGACCATGTGGCGGCACGCTACGGTGTGGCCATGAACGATTATGCCGACCTGCATCATTGGTCGGTGACGGCGCGGGAAAATTTCTGGAGTGAGATCTGGGATTTCTGCGGTGTTGTCGGCACCAAAGGCGCACGCGTGCTGGATGGCGACACGATGCCCGGCGCGAAATTTTTCCCCGACGCCTCGCTCAATTTTGCCGAGAACCTGTTGTCCCGCGAAGGCGACGACGTGGCGCTTTATTTCAACAATGAAGGCGTGAACGCCGCGCCCGTGACATGGACGCAGTTGCGCCGTGACGTGGCACGCTTTGCCGCCGTGTTGCGCGGTTGGGGCATCGCGCCCGGCGACCGCGTGGCGGCCTTCATGCCCAATTGTCCGGAGGCGCTGATTGCCATGCTGGCGGCAGCGAGCATCGGTGCGGTGTTTTCGTCCTGCTCGCCGGACTTCGGCGTGCGCGGTGTGCTGGACCGGTTCGGCCAGACCGAACCCAAAGTGCTGATCGCCTGCGACGGCTATCGCTATGCGGGCAAGACCTTGCCGAGCCATGAGAAACTTGCCGAGATCATCGCCGGATTGCCGACGCTTGAGCACGTCGCCATCGTGCCCTTCATCGGTGAAGGGCCGAAGGGGCTGGCGAAGGCGGAAGACTGGACGAAACTGCTCGGCGCCCATGACGGCGCGGCGCTGACATTCACGCGCCTGCCTTTCGCGCATCCGCTCTACATCATGTTTTCATCCGGCACGACGGGCGTGCCCAAATGTATCGTGCATTCGGCAGGCGGCACGCTGTTGCAGCATATGAAGGAACACAAACTGCATGTGGGCCTAAAGCCGGGCGAGGTTTTGTTTTATTTTTCCACCTGCGGCTGGATGATGTGGAACTGGCTCGTGTCGGGCCTGAGCGTCGGCGCGACACTGGCGCTTTATGACGGGTCGCCGTTTCATCCATCAGGCGATGTGCTGTTCGATTATGCCGATGAGGTTGGCGTCAATGTCTTCGGCACATCAGCGAAATTCATCGATGCGTTGAAGAAGTCAGGCGCGAAACCGCGCGAGACGCATAAGCTCGACAGCGTGCGGTTGATCCTCTCGACGGGCTCGCCGCTGGTGCCGGAAAGTTTCGACTATGTCTATGCGGATGTGAAACGCGACGCGGCGCTTTGCTCGATTTCGGGCGGCACCGATATTCTCGCCTGTTTCGTCGGCGGCTCGCCGCTGCTGCCTGTGTGGCGCGGCGAAATTCAGGCGCGCGGGCTTGCGATGGCCACCGATGTCTGGGACGACGAAGGCAAGCCGGTGCGTGGGCAAAAGGGCGAATTGGTTTGCACCAAAGCCTTTCCGTCCATGCCCATCGGCTTTTGGAACGATGCGGATGGTGCGAAATATAACGCGGCTTATTTCGATCGCTTTCCCGGTGTCTGGTGCCACGGAGACTTTGCCGAGATCACGGCACATGACGGGTTCATCATTCATGGCCGCTCGGACGCGACGCTGAACCCCGGCGGTGTGCGCATCGGCACAGCGGAAATCTATGCGCAGGTCGAGCAATTGACCGAGGTGCAGGAGGCGCTGGCCATCGGGCAGGACTGGGAGGGCGATGCCCGCGTGGTGCTCTTCGTCATCATGAAAGCGGGCGTGGCGCTTGATGCTGCGATGGAAGCAAAAATCCGAAAACGCATCCGCGAAGGGGCGTCCCCCCGCCATGTGCCAGCAAAGATCGTGGCGGTCGCTGATATTCCGCGCACCAAATCCGGCAAGATCACCGAGCTTGCGGTGCGCGACATTGTGCATGGCCGCAGCGTGAAGAACGTCGAGGCGCTGGCAAACCCTGAAGCCCTCGATCTCTTTAAAAACTTGGCGGCGCTGCAAAGCTGAGCCTACTCTCTTCTGAAAACAGGGGAGAGCGACATGGCCACGAAGACCAAACCACCGCACCGCGAAACGGCGCTGATCACCGGCGCATCAGGCGGGATCGGCGAAAGCCTCGCCCGTCAATTCGCCGCCGGTGGCTTCGACCTCGTGCTGGTTGCCCGCAGCGCTGACAAGCTGGAAGCCCTCGCCGAACGGTTGCGCGCTGAACATGCCATTGAAGTGACCGTGTTGCCGACCGACCTGTCGGTGCGCGGCGCACCCAAGACGCTTTTTGATGCGGTGAAGAAACGCAAAATTGCCGTGGATGTGCTCGTCAACAATGCCGGTGTGCTGGAGATGGGCGCTTTTGCCAATATGTCGCCGGAGCGCCATCAGGAACTCATCACGCTCAATGTGGTGACGCTGACCGATATGCTGAGCCGCTTCCTCGCGCCTATGATCGAGCGCGGGCGTGGACGCATTTTGAATGTCGCCTCGATTGCCGCTTTCCAGCCTGTGCCGTCGCTTGCCACCTACGCCGCCACCAAAGCCTATGTGCTGTCGCTGACGGAGAGCCTGTCGGAAGAACTCAAAGGCAAGGGCGTCACCGTGACGGCGCTTTGCCCCGGCATCACGGAAACGCCGATGGTGGCCGCCGCGCGCGAAGGCAACCCCGCCGCCTCGCAACTGCCGACTTTTATAATCGGTGACGTGGACGATGTGGCCGCCCAAGGCTATGGCGCCTGCATGGCGGGTGAAGTGATCCGCGTGCCCGGCGCACTCAATTTCATGGCGACCGTCGCTGCCCGCGCCACGCCCAAATGGGCGGTGCGTGCCATGACCGGCATGATCGGACGTTTCGCGATCTAGCTTTCGTCGGAGATCAGCAACCGGCCGCCGAAGCCTGCTTGCGGCACGGTGCGGCCTTCGATCCATGCCTTGATCATGGCATTGACCGTTTCGGGTGCTTCCTGCTGAACCCAATGGGAGACCTGCGGCAGATAACGGATCGTGAAATCGCTTACGAGCTTATCGGTGCCATAGGTCAGCTCTTTGCCGAGCGCGGCGTCTTCTTCGCCCCAGAGCATGAGCGTCGGCGTGTCGAGTGGCGGCGGCGTGGAAAAATCATTGGACGGATCGGGGATGCGGACAGCGGCGCGGTAATAATTGATCATCGCCGTCATGGCGCCCGGGATGAGCGCGTTTTTGCGATATTCGTCGAGGACTGCGGGCGGAAAGCGGTCCTTGTTGACGGCCATTTTGTAGAAGGCGTCGGCCACCACCTGCGCATTGCGCATGGTGAAGAGCTTTTCCGGCAGCCACGGGATCTGGAAGAAGAAGACATACCAGGACTTTTTGAACTGGGCCCAGGTGCGGATGCCTTTGAGGAAGAGCGACGGGTGGGGCAGGTTCATCACGATGAACCGCTCCAGTGGACGCACCTGACCAAGCGCGAAGGCCCAACCGATGGCCCCGCCCCAATCATGGGCAATGAGGGTGACGGGCCCCTTGATGCCACGGTCGCGGGCAGCGTCGATGAGGCCCCCCACATCCGCCAGAAGAAGAGGCATGGTGTAATTTGCGATGCCGATGGGCCGCGAAGACTTGCCATAGCCCCGCAAATTGGGCGCCCATGCCGTGTAGCCAAGTTCGGCCAGCAGCGGCATCTGCGCGCGCCATGAGAATTTGCTTTCAGGAAAACCGTGCAGGAACAGCGCCAGCTTGTCGCCATTGCCGCACATATCAACCTCGAACGACAGCCCGTTGGCTTCGATGAAGGCAGTTTCGATGGTCGACATGGGGGGTGACCTCCTGTTTTGACCGTCTGCGCAGTCTCATTCTCTATAACCCAAATGACTATACTCCGCCGCGCCGCCGCACAAGCCGGTAAGCACCGCTAATCTCTCAGCTTTTCCCGCGCGGGACAGTTTTTGGCTGCGACATTTGCGGGGCCTTGCCATTGGCAGTTCAGGCAATTATGTTCCGGCCCTCGGAAGGGCCCCGCGCCCGCCGCGTGCAGCCATAGCTCAGCTGGTTAGAGCGCTAGATTGTGGATCTAGAGGTCCCCTGTTCGAACCAGGGTGGCTGTACCATTTACTTCCCAAAACACATTTCGCTGGTCAAACTCATGCCTTGAGCAATCTCATGCCCTTGAGCAAAGGCATTGGGACCGAGGTCGCTTGCGTATTAGACTGATTAGGTTGCGTTCGACAGGGGGGTAACGAATTGTTGGGCGACAGATTTCTTGAGCTTTGGGCTGCCTCCGGACGCGTCCATAGGGCCGTCTCAATGACAGGCAAGCTTGACCAGACGGCCAAGGAATTCTGTCATTTGGTGAGCGCCTATGCAGTCGCTGTGACGAGTTCAGCGATTGATAATCTCGTCCTTTCGCGCACCGTAGCGCCCGCTGGCGTGCTGATCGACGAGGATCAGAAGCCCGATATCACACTCCCGCTGCGCAACAAGGATGGTGTCGCTTTCGGGTCGATTGAGCTTTACGCCGATCCGTCGCGCCCCTTCGACGAGGACGATCACCAGATTGCGGCGATGTTCGCCGACAGCTCCGGTTTTTCGTTGGCGCATACGCAAGAGTTCCAATCATCGACGGGCAGCGAGACGCAATTCCGGCAAATGGTCGAGATTGCACGCGAAGGCATCTGGAGTGTCGATCTCGACGAAAAGGTCACCTACCTCAATCATGCTATCGCCGAAATGCTGGGTTATCAGCGTTCTGAAATTCTTGGCCGGTCAATCTTTGAATTTCTGAGTGCAGACGAGGTTGAGGTGTCGCGCAAAATATTCGAGGCGGAACTGATCGGCAAACTCGGTCCGCGCGAAGTTATGCTCAAGCGCGCGGACGGGAGCTATGTCTGGACGCAAGTAAGTGGGTCCAATATCAACAATGATGACGGAGAGCGGATCGGGTCGCTCGGTATCATGGTTGATATATCCGAACGTAAACGCGCCGAAGAAGCGCTGCAATCCAAACAACGGGCGCTGGAAACGGCACTTGATGTGAACAGAAATCTGATCGACAGCACGCTCGACGTTGTTTGTGTGACGGACGACGAAGGGCGCTTTGTGAGCGTCAATAGGCGAGCGCGTGACGTGTGGGGCTATGAACCGGACGATATGATCGGGCAGAATTTCCGGTCTTATTTAGCGCCGGACACAATCACACCGCCCCGTGAGAAAATTCGTGAGTTCAGAGCGAACAGGATCGGCAAAGCGCCTTTCGAAGTGAAAATGCGTCACAAAGACGGACATTACGTCGAGATGTCGCTCACCCTGTCGTGGAACGAAAAACATCAATTGATGTTCTCTTATTTGCGCGACCTCACCGAGCAGAAGGTGCTGGAGGAGCGACTGCAGCAGGCACAAAGGCTTGAAGCCATCAGTCAGCTCACCGGCGGCGTTGCGCATGATTTCAACAATCTGCTCACCGTCATTCTGGGCAATTCAGAAACACTAGCCAACCGGCTGAGTAACGATCAGCAATCGCGTATGCTGGCGGAAATGACGCGCACGGCAGCAGAGCGCGGCTCGGACCTGACAAACCGCTTGCTCTCTTTCGCCCGACAGCAGGCGCTTGATCCCAAGCCCTGCGATGTGGCCGATCTGTTGACGCGTATGGAAGGGCTCATCCGCCGCGTGATGGATGGTAATATCGAGATCGTCTGCGAGGGAAAGGACGGCTTACAGGACGTGCTTGTTGACAGTTCGCAGCTTGAAACTGCGATCCTCAACATTGCCGTCAACGCCCGTGATGCCATGCCCGACGGCGGCAGCCTGATTATTTCCACCGCCAATGTCACGCTAGACGCCAGCAACACCGAACTGGGCAGCGAAACAAAGCCCGGTGCCTTTGTCGAAATTGTCTTCAGAGATACAGGCTGCGGCATGAGCGCGGAATCGCTGTCCCGCGCTTTTGAACCTTTTTACACAACGAAGCCTGTGGGCGATGGCTCCGGCCTCGGGCTCAGCATGGTCTACGGGTTTATCCGCCAGTCGCGCGGTCATGTGACGGTGACGTCAGAACCCGGCGAGGGGACGGCAGTGCGGCTCTATCTGCCCGTTTGCGAGGCGGCGACCGAAGTTGTCGCTGCACCTGCGCCTGTGATAGCAGAGGATTCAGGCAACGAGCTTATTCTTCTGGTTGAAGACAATGATCTGGTGCGCACTTTTGTCGAAGGGCAACTTGAATCGCTCGGTTATCGCGTGATCTCGGTTGAAAACGGCGTTAAGGCGCTCGACGTTCTGCGCGATGACAACAGCATTGATCTTCTGTTTACGGATGTTGTGATGCCCGGCGGATTGAACGGTCGTCAATTGGCCGACGAAGCCCGCAAGCTGCGCACAGGCATCAAAGTATTATTCACGTCAGGCTATTCGGAAGACACGATCATCCATCACGGGCGGCTCGACGAAGACGTGCAATTGCTGAGCAAGCCCTATAAGCGGCGTGAACTGGCAGAAAAAGTACGATTGGCGTTGGAAGCGGGCGAGCGGGTCTAGGTTCAGTCCGCGAGGCAATCGGCGACGCACTGACGCAGATGCGACATGGCGAAGGGCTTTTGCAGAGCGAAATTGGCACCGAGCAGGCTTGCGGCCTTCAGATAGTCGGTGCCGACATGGCGACCACCACCGGAAATGGCGATGACCTTGGTGTCTGGATGATCGCGGCGGATGATGCGGATGGTCTCAAGACCTTCCTGCTCCGGCATGATGAGGTCGGTGACCACGACATCGACCTTGTTGCGGTTGAGCATGTTGACGCCTTCGCGACCGTCGGACGCAATGAGCACATGGTAGCCACCAGTTTCAAGGCTGAGCTTGATCGTGTCTCGCACGAGCGGCTCGTCCTCTATGACCAATACAATTGCCATTTGTCCCAACTTGCTCTCTTTGCCGCCCGATGGGGCGAGACGGGCTTTCTACATTACGCATCAAGATGAACGCCCTGTCTGCAATAAATAGGGTAATTGCATGAAGCATCCGTTGCAGCGGCGATGCGGATTCGTTAATTGTTAATGTAGTACATTAGTGTCAGAAGCAGCAAGCAATGCTTGTGCATCTCATATCCGCGAAGGGCATGGCCTGTTAACCGCCGTGTCGGCGGAAACCGGAATTTTTGTACAGGGTGCTTTCAGCAACGCGCAGACTCAAGACGGAATGAAGCTTGTACCAAAGGCGACGAAACCGCACTCTGCGATCAGAAAAATCAGAAACGACGCTCAGGAGAGGTCACATGGGATTGATTGTTTATGGGGCATCGCTGTCGCCCTTCGTACGCAAAACACGCGTTTTCCTGGCTGAGAAGGGCCTCGACTACACGCTGAAGCAGGTGAATATTTTTCCGCCGCCGGATTGGTTTAAGGAAATTTCGCCGCTGGGCCGTATTCCGGTGCTGAAAGACGAGGAGACCGGCGCGACGCTGCCCGACAGTTCGGTCATCTGCGGCTATCTGGAAAAGAAAAACCCGTCGCCCGCGCTTTATCCCAGCGATCCGCTCTCCTATGCCCGTGCGCTGTGGCTGGAAGAATATGCCGACAGCGAGTTGGCCAATAATATCGGCATGGGCATGTTCCGCCCCATCGTTGTGAGCAAGCTGATGGGCAAGGAAAGCGACAGCGCTACCGCGGAGAAGACGCTCAACGAAAAATTGCCGCGCTATTTCGCTTACCTCGATAAGGAAATCGGCACGAAGGACTTTTTCGTCGATGACAGATTTACGATTGCCGATATTTCTGTCGCCACGCAATTTGCCAATCTGGCGCACACGGGTTACCGCGTGGACGACAATGCCTACCCCCATCTCGTGCGCTATTTGAGTGCAATCCATGCGCGGCCGAGTTTTGCCGCCTGCATTGCGGAAGAAAGCGAACTGCTAAAGCCGCTCGGTCTTTAAAAAGACCGCGATGCCGCAAGGTCAAGGGCGGGTCTGCGATGCGGACCCGCCCTTCTGCTTTCATTCACCCCCCCAAAGGCGTTAGTTTTTCTCCCAAGCGACCACGATAAAGTCGCATGGGAGGACAAGATGACGACTGACACCAATCCGACATGGCCGGTGATGAGCATTGCTGAGGCCAACGCCGCGCTGACCGCACCCGGTATGCCGTTTGAAATGGAAACCGTGGATGTGCGCGGGCTGAGCTTGCGCAGCTACAAAAACACGCCGCCGCATTTGCGAGCCGTCTTTGAGGCCGGACGCCAATGGGGCAACCGCGACTTTCTCGTCTATGAAGGCGAGCGGCTGTCGTTTGAAAATCATTATCGAGCGGTCGTGACCTTCGGCCATGCACTTGCCGACACATATGGCGTCAAAAAAGGCGACCGCATCACCATTGCCATGCGCAATTATCCCGAATGGTCGATTGCCTTCTGGGCGGCAGCAGCATTGGGCGCCATCGTCGTGCCGCTCAACGCCTGGGGCACGGGGCCGGAACTGGAATACGGGATTTCGGATTCAGGTTCCAAGATCGTCATTGTTGATGGCGAACGGTTAGACCGGCTTGCGCCGCATCTCGACGCGTTGAAGCTCGACGCCCTGATTGTGGCGCGTGCGGGCAAGATGGATCTTGGCCGCGCTGTGGCAATGGAGGCGATCATCGGATTGCCGACGGGCTATGCGCGCCTGATGGACACGCCGCTGCCCGACCCTGAACTCGTGCCCGAAGACGACGCGACGATTTTTTATACGTCCGGCACCACAGGCAAACCCAAGGGCGCGCTCGGCACGCAGCGCAATATTCTGACGAACCTCATCAGCGCCGCTTATGCGGGCACACGCGCCATGCTGCGCCGTGGTGAGACACCGCCCGCGCCCGATCCGGACGCGCCGCAACGCTCGATGCTGATTTCCGTGCCGTTCTTTCACGCGACCGGTTGCCACTCGATCCTCGTGCCCATGTATGTCGGAGGCGGCAAGCTCGTCATCATGCATAAGTGGCAGGCGGAACAAGCGCTGGAACTCATCGAGAAAGAAAAAATCCAAGCCTTTGGCGGCGTGCCCTCGATGGCATGGCAGGTGCTGGAAAGCCCAGACTTCGCCATCCGCGACACATCAAGCGTCGAGAGCATCAGCTATGGCGGCGCACCGTCAGCGCCCGATCTCGTGACACGCATCAAGAAGCAATTCCCCAAAGTCCAACCCGGCAACGGCTACGGGCTCACGGAAACATCTTCGATCACCACGACCAATTCGGCGGAAGACTATCAACACCGGCCGGAAAGTGCCGGGCCTGCCGTGCCTGTCTGCGACCTCAAAGTCGTCGATGAACACGGCAAGGACGTGGCCGCGGGCGAAGTCGGCGAGTTGTGGATCAAAGGGCCGAACGTCGTCAAAGGCTATTGGAACAAGCCCGAAGCGACAGCGGCGGCGATCACCGATGGCTGGCTTCATTCGGGCGATCTGGTGCGCATCGACGAAGAAGGTTTTGTCTTCATCCTCGACCGCGCCAAGGACATGCTGATCCGTGGCGGCGAGAACATTTACTGCGTGGAAGTCGAAGGCGCGCTCTATTCGCACCCCGCTGTGATGGACGCCGCCGTTGTCGCCATCCCGCACAAGGTGCTGGGCGAGGAAGTAGGCGCTGTGGTGCAAATCGCGCCCGGCAAATTTGTCGATGAGCCGGAACTCAAAGCCCATGTGCGCCAATTGCTCGCCGGTTTCAAAGTGCCGATCAAGATCGAGATCCGCCACGAACCGCTGCCGCGCAACGCCAATGGCAAGATTATGAAATCGGAATTGCGTGACGATATGAAGAAATACGCAGGAACAGGCGCGGCCTGAGGGAGAGATGAATATGAAAATGGATCTGACAGGTCGCGTGGCATTGGTCACAGGCGGCTCGCGCGGCATTGGTCGCGCTATCGCCATTGCGCTTGCTGAAGCCGGTGCCGATGTGGCGGTGAACTATCGCAAGGGTAAGGACGAAGCCGACGAAGTGGTGGCCGAGATCACCAAATTGGGCCGCAAAGCCAAAGCCTATTCGGCGTCTGTTGAAAATTTCGAGGAGGACCAGCTGATGGTCGCCGACGTGCTGAAAGATTTCGGTTCCATCGGCATTCTAGTGAACAACGCGGGCATCGCCTCGCGCGGCAACACGGTGGCCGACACCGACCCGCTGGAGCTTGAGCGCGTGCTGCGCGTGCATGCTATGGCACCGCATTACATGGCAAAACTCGTGCTGCCGCATATGCGCAAAGAAGAACGTGGCGACATCATCATCATCTCGTCGATTGCGACGCTGAGCCATTCAGCCAATGGCGGGCCTTACAATATGGGCAAAGCGGCAGCAGAAGCACTGGCGCTGACGCTTGCGAAAGAAGAACGCAAGCACGGCATCCGTACCAATATCGTGGCTCCCGGATTGACCGCGACCGACATGGGCTCGCGGCTCGCCGCGGCACGCGCAGGCAAGAAGGGCATGGACATCCACGACCTCGACGCGACGATGCCTTTTGGTCATGTGTGCTCGCCTGAAGAGGTGGCGGCAGCGGTGGTTTATCTCGTGTCGGGCGCGAACCCTTATGCCAACGGGCAGAAGATCAATATTGATGGCGGCGGGAATTGAGGGTGAAGCCATGACCGAATTCCAGACGCTGCTCTATGAAACTCCCGCACCGCATATCGCGCGGATCGTGCTCAACCGGCCCGACACGCGCAATGCGCAGGACACGCGGCTGCTTTATGAGTTGAACGATGCGTTCAACAAGGCGGCGCATGATGACAGCGTGAAGGTCATCATCCTTGCCGCCAACGGCCCGCATTTTTCGTCCGGCCATGATCTGCGCGAGCGTGACGCGCAAGCGGTGATGAAAGAGTTTCCAACCGTGGGCACATGGTGTGGCTTTGAATGTGCTGGTGCCGAAGCGCAGATGGCGCGCGAGAAGGAAATCTACATCGGCTTCAGCGAACGCTGGCGGAACATTCCCAAACCGACGATTGCCGAAGTGCAGGGCAAGTGCATCGCGGGCGGGCTGATGCTGGTTTGGCCTTGCGACATTATCGTGGCCGCTGACGATGCAGCGTTTCTCGACAATACGGTCGCGATGGGCGTCGGCGGCGCGGAGTTTTTCAATCACCCGTGGGAATTGGGCGTGAGGAAAGCCAAGGAGCTTTTGTTCACGGCGGATTGGTTGTCGGCGCAAGAAGCTGAAAAGCTCGGCATGGTGAACCATGTGGTGCCGCGTGACACGCTGACGAGTTTCACACTGGCGCTGGCGGAGAAGATTGCGACAAAGCCATTGTTTGCATTGAAGCTTGCGAAAGAAGCGGTGAACGCGGCGCAGGATGCGCAAGGCAGGTCGTCCGCGATGCAGACAGCCTTTGCGCTGCATCAACTGGCGCATAGTCACAATATGCAGGTGCACGGGATGCTGATTGATCCCAGCGGGATTTCACCGGCGGTGAAACGCGGGTGAAAAAATGCTGAAAGCAAAAAAGGCCGGTGTTTCCACCGGCCTTTTCTTTTGTCTTATGTGCCGGTCAATCCGCCGCCGACAAGGCCGGTGACGGCTGCTTGTTGGATTTGAACATCGCGGGCAGCACGTTGATGAAACTTAAGAGAACCGCTGCGGCGTAAGGCACCGACTGCACCAGCAACACTGCGACCCAGAGGCGGGACAGGCTGTCGGCGAAGTTCTCGTTCATCAGGAAGGCAGCAGCCAGACCCCAGAGGAGAACGAGCATGACGGCTTCTTCGCGGACCTGAATGATGGCGGCGGCAAGCGGTGGCTTGTCTTCGCATTTGGGAGTGCGGAAGAAGGGTTTGCTTGAGGTGAACATGCCGTTGAGCATGGCTTTGGCCACCGTATGCGTGAGACCCAGCGCCGCGACGCCTGCACCGAGACTTTCGATGAAGCTGCAATCCTTCACACGCACGGCATAGAGCCACAGCGAGCGCACGAATTTGAAGACGAAGCTGCCGATGGTCGGGATGAGGAAAGCGGCAACGGGCAGCGCCACCATTTTGGGATAGTAGAGCGCGAAGACCGAGAGGCCGATGGAGGCGGTGGTGAAACCGAGCGCCAAACCGTCGGCAAACCACGGCAACCAGCCCGCGAGGAAATAGTAACGCTGTGCGGACGTGAGGCCGCCTTTGCGCGCCCATGGCGCAAGCGAAGACCAGTGATGCTTGACGATCTGCACCGCACCGTAAGCCCAGCGGAAACGCTGGCCGATGTAGCCTGCGAGCGTGTCCGGTGTCAGGCCCTGACCGAAGGAATGGTTGATGTAAACGCTGTCATAGCCTTCGCGGTAAAGCTTGATGCCGAGTTCGGCATCTTCACAGATGCACCATTCGGCCCAAGCGCCGACTTTGATGAGCGCGGATTTGCGCACCAGCGTCATGGTGCCGTGCTGGATGACGGCGTTGAAATAGTTGCGCTGGACCATGCCGATGTGGAAGAAGCCGGCATATTCCCAGTCGCACATATTTTTGAACATGCTCTCGTGGCCGTCGCGGTAATCCTGCGGCGATTGCACGAAGCCGATGTCTTCCTTGGCAAAATAAGGAACCATCGTGCGCAGCCAGTCGGGCGAGACCTGATAGTCGCTGTCGATGACAGCGATGATGTCGGCGTCTTCGGCGGTCTGTTCAAGCCCGTAGTTGAGCGCACCGGCCTTGAAGCCCGGCCAGTTTTCCAGATGGAAGAAACGAAAGCGCGGACCAAGCGCGGCGCAAGCCTCGCGCACGGGTTGCCAGACTTTCGGGTCCACTGTGTTGTTGTCGAGAACGAGAACTTCGAAATTGGGATAATCGAGTTTGGAAAGCGCGATCAATGTTTCGCGCACCATGTCCGGTGGTTCATTGTGAATGGGCACATGGATGGAGACTTTGTTGTCGGGATAGCCCGCCGCCTGTTCGAAAGGTTCGAAAGTGCGTTCACCGCGCCGCGTCCAGATGACTTCGACAAATTCGATGGCTTCGGTGAGAAGCACCATGATGAGAAGCGCCTGGGCAGCAAAGAGGAAGGTCCAGACAACCGTGTCAAAGGACGAAAGATAAAGACCGGTCACCGACAGACCCGCATAAGCAAAAGCCGAAGCGGCGACCTGCGTGATGATGGTGAAGATGATGACACCGGCAGGGCGCACATGCTGGCGGATCATCATGAAGAGGACGGCAAAGACAAGTGCCAGACCGGCGGCGATGGCAGCCCAGAGACGCCATTGCGGCGCTTCCGAGATCGAGCCCTTCATCGGGAACTTCGGCTGACGGTCGGCGTTGTAAATGCCCCAATAGGCACCGGCGGCACCTTCTTCGGATGCTTTCCACGGCTGGTCGAAGGCTTCCATGACGTAGTAGGTGAGGTCGGCATCCTTGGCGCGGTTCAGGAACTCGCGCATGAAGGTTGCCTGATTGACAAGCGAAGGCACAGCCTCGTCGGTGAGTTCAGCTTCCGGGATGCCGGGATAAGGCTTGCGCGGTATGATCTTGCCACGGCTCGGCCAGCCCACTTCCGTGATGACGATGGGCTTGTCGGGATATTTGGCATGCAATTCATCAAGGCGTTCAAAGACAGCGGTCACTGCCGTATTAACCGGGATGCCTTCCCAATAGGGCAGGATTTGCACGCCGATGTAGCTCACTGCTTTCACAAGCTCGGGATTGTTGAGCCAGATATGTGGCGGCTCGGCGGTCGAGATCGGTTTCCACACGCCTCTTTTGCGCACTTCAGCGATATAGGCGATGAGCTCTTCGACGGGGAGCTCGTTGCGAAGCAGGGCTTCGTTGCCGACGAGCACGCGCACGACATTTTGCTTCTTGGCGAGTTTGACGAGTTCGGTGATTTCCTGCTCGTTGCGAACCTTGTCGCCGCTGATCCATGCGCCCACCGCGACGGACAACCCGTCGTCGGCGGCGAGATCGGGAATGTCTTCGAGGCCGCGGATCACGGAATAGGTACGGATCGCCTGCACGGTGCCTGACAGAATTTCCAGATCAGCGCTGATTTCATCATGGCTCGGATGGACAGCTTTGGTCGGATCCTGTCCGCGCTGATAAGGGCTGTAGGAGAAGCCGACGATTTCACCCGTCCAGGCTTCCGCCTCATGCGGCTGATTGAACGCCGCCCAGATCGCCAGGTTGGCGGCGATGATGATGGGCAGCACAAACAGGAAAAAGGCAGCGAAACGCGCGAATACACCTGTGCGGCTGGGAGCCGGTGTGGCTTTGGGGGCGGGCGCGTCTGGTACAGGGTTGTCCATTTAGGATCCTAATAGGGCCGTCAGGAAAGTGGGGTTCACAGGGCGCGATTTCAGCCTGACATCTTCGCGTCTGTCTATATACCGTTTGCGGGTGCGGCGCTGAGGGCACCTGAAAATAGCCGTTGAAAACGAGTTTCAACGGCTATTTGTGGCGATAATTTGTTGTCGTAATGCCTAGTCAGCGGCTGACGCGATGCGCACGCCTGCGGGACGGGTTTGCGCGCCGCGCAACAGGCGACCATTGAGTGCGCCGGTCGGCACGCCGCTGCGGAAAGCCACCGTGCCTGAGACGATGCTGGCCGTGTAACCATCGGCATGCTGGATCAGGCGTTTGCCGCCTGCGGGCAGGTCGTTGACGATATGCGGCGAGTAGAGCTTCAGGTTGTCGAAGTCGATGACATTGACGTCGGCCTTCATGCCTGGCGCGAGGATGCCGCGATCCAGCACATTGATGAGTTCGGCGTTGCGGCCGGTGAGACCGTGGATCAGCCATTCGAGCGGCAACTTCGGCCCGCGCGTGCGGTCGCGGCCCCAATGGGTGAGCAATGTCGTCGGGAAGCTCGCGTCGCAGATGATGCCGCAATGCGCGCCGCCGTCCGACAGACCGAAGGCTGTGTTGGGGTGGCGGAGCATTTTTTCGACATTGTCGAAACTGCCCGACGTGTAATTCATCAGCGGGAAATAGAGGAGCGCCTTGCCGTCGCGTTCCAGCATCATGTCGAGGATGACTTCGCGCGGGTTCTTGCCTGTGGCCGCCGCGATGGCTTTGACGCTCATCTCGGGCGCGGGTTCGTAATTGGGCACTTCACCGAGCGCGAACATCTTGTGATAGCCCACACACAGCATCTCGATGATTTCGCCTGCGGGATAGACGGGTTCTTCAGCAAGGAGGGCCGCGCGGAATTCAGGATCACGCAGCGCCTTCAACTGCTGGTCGAGCGGCGCGCCCCAGATGGAGCGGAAGGTCTGGTGCATGACGAATGGATTGAGCGAAGCGGTGAGGCCGAGAAGAAGGCCGGTGGCACGCGGCGGCACCTGACCCTTGATCGGCAGACCGGCCTTGTTGGCTTCCGCAATATTGTGGAGCACACGCGCCCAAACATCGGGCCAGCGGTCGTCCTGCTCAATGGTGATCGACATGGGACGGCCCGAGATTTCGACCATGCCGCGCAGCATCGCGAATTCGGCGTCCGTGTCTTTAAAATCGGCGATGAGCTGGAGGACGCCTTTGCCTGCCTTGCCCATGGCGCGCGCGATGCCGTGCAATTCGGCGGCTTCGGCCTTGAGCGTCGGCGTCAATCCGCCTTTGACGTCTTTATGCTTCACGGTGCGCGAGGTGGAAAAGCCGAGCGCGCCAGCGTCGAGTGCCTCAACAACAAGACGCGCCATCGCTTCAGTGTCGGCAGCGGTGGCGGGCTCAAGCGCGGGCGCGCGGTCGCCCATCACATAGGCGCGCACGGCTGCATGGGGAATTTGCAAACCGACATCAAGCGCCAGCGGCGAGGCTTCGACGGCATCCATATAGTCGGCGAAACTTTCCCAGTTCCATTTGATGCCTTCGGCAAGGGCGGAACCCGGAATATCCTCGACGCCTTCCATCAGGCCCATCAGCCATTCGCGCTGCTGCGGCTTGCAAGGCGCAAAGCCGACGCCGCAATTGCCCATGACAGCGGTGGTGACACCATGAAAAGTGGAGGGCTGAAGATAGGGGTCCCATGTGACCTGTCCGTCGTAATGCGTATGCACATCGACAAAGCCCGGTGTCACGATCTGGCCTTTGGCGTCGATCTCTTCTTTGCCGCCGCCTGTCACTTTGCCGACAGCGACAATGGTGCGCCCCTCGATGGCGATATCGGCTTCAATCGGCGCGGCGCCCGTGCCGTCGAATACTGTGCCGCCCCGGATGACGAGATCGTGCATGGCTAAACTCCCTCAAATGCTCTGAATGGCAATTGCGGGAACTATAGCGATTTTACGCCCGTCCGGACAGGTGCTAGCTTGCGGCTGAAACAACGGGGATTCTGCAATCTATGACTGACAACCTGCATTATGTGACGGCGTGGCAGCGCAATGATCCCAAGCTGGAAGCTGATGCCATCGCCATGTGGAGCGACATGGGCGTGTTGCACCCCAGCGTCAGCCCCGAACAACGCGCCAAGCAACTGGTGACGCTCGCCTATGTCGGCGACCGGCTGATTGGCATCACCACCGCCGAAGTGTCGCGCCATGAGCCGGTGCGCCAGAACATCGCTTTCATGCGTCTGTTGCTGCGGCCGGAAACTGAACGTCAGGGTATTGCCGTGCCGATCACCATTGCCATGCGCGAGACATTGCGCGAATGGTCGGCGGCCAATCCGGCAGCCCAGGTCGCCGGTTGCGGCATCATCATCACCGCCAAAGGCTATGGCGCCCAACCGGTACTGCCGGCTGGTCTGGCGCTTGCGGGCTACACGCCTGAGGGCCTGCAGATCCGCCTCTATTGGTGGGATCATTTCCGCCTGCCGGTGGCCTGAACCTATGTCCATGCAATTTGAATGTGTTTCGGCCTGGAAACAGAACAATCCGAAATTTGAACAAGACGCCATCGCCATGTGGGCGGAGACGGGACGGCTGTTGCCGAAGCATTCGCCGGAGGATCGCGCCAAGGAACTTGCGGTGCTGGCCTATGCCGAGGGTCGCCTTGTCGGCATCACAACCTGTGTGATTACGTTCTACCCGCCGCTTCGCCAAAAATTTGCCTTCATGCGCCTGCTGCTGCGTCCTGAAGTGGAAAAATCCGGCGTCGTCGTGCCGTTGACGTTTGCCTTTCGCGAAACGCTGCGTCAGTGGTCGTTAGAAAATCCGGCCGAAAAAGTGGCGGGATACGGTGCCGTCATTACCAATCGTGGCTATGGCGCGCGCGGCGTCCTCAATGCCGGATTGACGCTGGTCAACCACACGCCCGAAGGAAGTCAGGTGCGTGTTTTTTGGTGGGATCATTTCCGTCTGGATATCTGACGCGGACGATCGATTGCCGGGGTGTCATTAAACATTCAAAATTGAGGTATTTCCCGTTTTGCCCTCGTCAAAAAAGTGACCGAGACGAGAATCCTATTGTCTGGCACGCAAATCCTACTGTCTGAAGAATATACGATGTTCATTCGAACACGGATGTTTTCAAATATCCCGTGAGTCCGGCCGGTCTGAAGACTGTGACCGGAGGGCTTTCGGGGGAGTATCTTGAGCAAGAGTTTGAATTTGAGGGCAACTTTGTTGTCCACAACGGCGCTGGTTTTGATCGGCGCTATGGTGCCCGGCGCGGCGCGGGCCGCGGATGATTGCGTCATTGGCGGCGGCGGTCCGGTGACGATCACCTGCGATGGCGCGAGCACGCAGGCAATTGACACAAATTACATTCCGACGATCATTACGTTGAACGTGAATGCCGTTGTTGACTCAACGGGTGCGGGCTATCCGACTGTATATATGTCGGGCTATAGCAGCCTCATCATGGGCGAAAACTCTCGTATCAACGGCAGCGGGCATGCGAACTCCGCGGTCGAAACAGCATATTCATCAAACCACATCACGCTCAATCTTGGCGCAGAAATTGTTCAGGAGATTGACCCGGCCCAAAACTTGCGCGCGTCGACTGTTGACCTGAATTCGGAAGGCGACACTTCGCTGACGTTGAACGATGAGTCGCTTGTAAGGCTAAATGCAGGCACCACCGCGGGCTTCTCGACGACATTCAAAGGTGTGGGCGCTTCCGGCGTGGGCGTCACCATCGAGTTGAACAACGGTTCCGGGGTCTTCACCAACGGCGTCGGCACCGGACTGGCGAGTGGCTATTACGGCATCCATTTTTATTCCGACATCATGGACAATTTGACGGAAGCCAGCTCGATCACGCTGAACGGCGGATCGCAGGTCGTGGTGCATGGCTCCGCTGCCAATGCCGATGGCGTAAGGCTCGCCGGCATAACATCGCTCAACAGCTTATACGCTGAAAAATATGCCGCCGATATTGAGCTAAACGGTGGCTCCTTCGTCCAAGTTTATGCGGACGGTGCCAATACCAAATCGGCCATCGGCATACGCTCGCAAGGTCTGCTGACCAATGTAACGCTGAACGAAGAATCCTATGTCTATGCAACTTCGGTTGGCGGTGGAGCGAGCGTCACTGTCGCGGGTATTGCAACGACCGGCACGGGCTATTCCCGTGAACTCGCTGGTACGATCACGCTCAACGCCGGTACGCGTGTGACGGCATACATGGGCGCCGGGACAACGCATGGAAGCACCGTATTCGGTATCCGTAGCGATAGCTTCGGGGAGTACTATTATTCGGCCGCTGTTGTATTGAACAGTTCTGTCGTGTCCGCTGACATGGCATCACAGGGATATTTCTACCCGTCCAGACTTGCTGTCGGCGTGGACCTCTACGGACCGGGCAATCTACTGACGCTCAACGGCACGGCCGAGATCCAGAGTGCCATTGACATTGGCAATCCATACAAGGCTTTCGGTGCGCGGCTCAGAGGCGACAACGGCGTTGTGACGCTCAACGACACATCGAGCATTCGGGCGGGACGTTCGAATTATCTTGCGCTCGGTATCTCCGTCCGGGGCGATGGCAATCAGGTCGAGTTGAACGGTGCGTCGGAAATTACCGTCGGTGACATCGAGGAAACTTATTTTGCAACCGGCATATATATCGAAGGCGACAGAAACACGATCACCCTGAACGGCACATCGTCGGTTCGTACCTACCAATACAAAGCATCAAATTACAATCAGGAAGGAGCCGTCCATTTGCGGGGCGGGACCGGCCAGTCTCTGACGATGAATGACTATTCAACCGTGATCAGCCATTCGGGCAATCGCGCCGATGGCGTGTCGCTCTATGGGACAACGTCAGCAACGGTCACGCTGAACGGCCATTCGTCGATCAATGCCTATAGTGGTTACGGCATCATCATTTATGGTGGTGAAAATAATGTGGTGACCATAGGGGCAGATGCGAGTGTGTCCGGGCGGGACGGCGCCATTGAAGACGTAAGCATCGGGGCGATCATCACCGTATCGGGTACGGTGAGCACAGAAGAAGGCCCGACCGTTGACTTGACGGGGTCCATCAATTCCACGCTGATCCTGAATAGCACGACGGTCCTGAACGGCTATGCGCTGGGCAATGTGTCGAGCACGCTGATCTTGCGGGGCGCAAACATTGCGGACTTCAACGTCGTCGGGTTCGGCACGCTCGGTGTGGAGGCCACCGGCATCTGGGAGATCGAGGGCGAACAGACTTTCAACGGCAATATCGTGAACGTCGATTCCGGTAACTTCAAGGTCAATGGCACTGTGAATGCCGCAGACCATCTGTCTGTGAATAATGGCGGCACACTGAGTGGCACGGGCACGATCAATGGCGATGTGAATGTGAACAACGGTGGCATTCTGTCGCCGGGCAACTCACCCGGCACGATCAATGTCGTGGGTAACGTGGTCTTTGCCGCGGGATCAATATTCGATGTCGAAGTCGAAGCGACAGTGGCCGACCTGCTCAATGTCACGGGCGCCGTCACGATTGATCCCGGCGCGATTGCTCAGGCGACATTCATCGGACCCGGTGCGGACGGTTTTGTCGGCAATATCGTCGAGACAACACTGGGTGTGACCGGCGTCTTCACCGTCGGCGGCGGCGTGGTGCTCGATTATTCAGATCCGCTGGTCGTCAAACTATCGGCGGCCTCGCCCGTGAGTGTTGATGCCAGCATCGGCTCCAGCGCGGCAGCCGCTTTCGGCTTTGTCGATACGGTGGCCGGGCAGACGGACCAAGCCTTTGCGGTGAACAAGAATTTCTGGGCGACTTATGTGTCCACCAACTCGCAGAGGTCGGGCACAGGGCTGGCGGGCGGCTATCGCCAGCATGGCACGGGTGGCGCCTTCGGCGGCACGGTGATGCAGTCGGGCGGTTTCTTGCTCGGTCTTGCGGCGGGTTATGCCGACACAAAGTCGAACGCGACTAACGGCGGGTCCACCGCCAAGATCGACGGCTACACAGTGGCGGCCTATACGCGCTATGAAACCGGCAACACATTCCTCACCGGCATCGTGACCGCCGGATATCAGGACATGGATATCGACCGAAAAATTCTCGCCGGTGCCGTGCTTGTTCCGGTGTCGGGTTCGACGAATGCATGGGTCAGCAGCGCAGGCGTCGGCATCGGCCATGACATCAGCCTTGGCGGCAACTTCACGCTGACGCCCAAAGCCAGCCTCAACTGGGTGCATCAGACCCGTAAGGGCTACACGGAAACCGGCGGTGCAGGCAGTTTCTCGGTTGATGATGTGTCGAGCGACACGGTGCGTGGCTTTGTCGGCAGCCAGCTCTCGCTTGTGGCGACCGACCCGAACGCAAGCTGGAGCGTGCGCCCGCATATCACCGCCGGTCTGGGTCAGGAATGGCGCGAAGGCGACAAGACGATCAGCGGCCGCTTCAACGCGGGCGGGGGCTTCACGGCGACACTCGACACGCGCGACCAGACCTATCTGACGCTCGGCGCGGGCGTTGATGTGACGGTCGGCAAGGGCGTCACCGCTTTTGCTGCCTTCGACGGCGACTTTGGCGGTGACTATGAGAAGTCCCACAGCTTCCGCGTTGGCGCCCGCATCAACTGGTGACCCTCGCCTATGTCGGCGACCGGTTGATCGGCATCACCACCGCCGAAGTGTCGCGCCAGTGGTCGATAGATAGCCCTGCCGAAAAAGTGGCGGGCTATGCCGCCGTCTTCACCAACGGACGCTATGGCGCACGCGGCGGCTCAACGCCGGACTGATACTGATCGACCACACGCCGGAGGGCCATCAGATGCGCGTGTACTGTTGGGATCATTTCCGTCCGGATATGTGAGTGAAGACGTGTTTTTCCCCATAGGAAAACGTCCGTTTTTTTGTTGGGGTGAGGGATAAAAATGTCACGTACCTCCGACGTCTGTGCAGCTGAAAACAAGATGATCTGACGTCGCGGTGCTGTCCTCATAGAACGAAGGATGGAGATCAAGCGGCTAAAGATGACCGCCGGTTTCGTGTGCATGTGCGAAAGAATTTCGCCTGTAACGTTGGCGAGCGACCTGTTCGCCCGCATCGGCGAGGGCGGATATTCTCCGCGGTCTGTCGCCGGGCGGTTGTCTGCGATCACGAGATCGCACCTCCCGACAGAGGCAAAGTGATCCGGCGTCGCGCCGTCGCTAATGTTTTTCATTAGGAAATCCCAGCGTTATTTACGGCCCGTCACTCTGCGCGAGTGTGTGGCACTGACTGTGACGGCCGCAGCCGATCACAGCACGGGCGCGCATCCGGTGTTCAACGCCGGACCGCCGCGGACGAACATATGGCCGGTGGCTGTCAGGCGCGCGTCTGCCGGAGCGGATTTGTCCGGCGGGAGGTCTGTGGATTGAGACTCCGCGTAGTTGAAGATTTGCGAATAATTTCAAATACTAACAAGTTACCAGTAGATTATGGCTGTGGATAAAATTCGTTCATTTCCGGCACAACTCCGCTAGGTGAAGTTTTGGATTTGCGCTAATTGCGACGCATATAACATATAGTTGAGTCGGTGGGTCCGACTCCAAAGCGTGCCGGGGAACTGCATTGTCCAAAAATATGAGCTTCCGTTCGAAACTTCTGTCCACAACAGTTCTGGCTGTTGCCGGTTCTTTGTGGGTGAGCCCAGCCGCCTTGGCCATCCCGGCGACGCCTTGCGATACAGTTGCAGGCGCGACGACAACGATCACCTGCTCAAGCGATCATGTCGTTCAGATCGACACAGCTGGCGACCCCACGCTGGTGACGCTGAACCCTGACGCCACGGTGACGTGGAACGGTGGCACGGTCATTAGCCTTGAGGGCGACGCCGACCTGGTGCAGAAGGCCGATTCAGTGGTTTCCGGCTCCTCGTCGCGCTACGCGGTCGAACTGCTGGGTGGTAATAATTCGGTGACATTGAACGACGGCGCAAGCATCGTTCTGACCAACGCCAACACGTTCGGCAGCAATTCCACGGCAGTGCTTATCGCTGGCGAAACCGGCGGCAGCGATCTCACGCTCAACGGCGGCTCGACAATCAACGTTTACGGCGGCTCGGCCATTAAATATGGAAACCGGGCCATCACCGGCGTTTCGGCCTTTGGTGAAGATTTCACCATCACCCTGAACGGCGGCTCGTCGATCAATGTGGTTGGTACGGGCACCAGCAAGTACAACACCTATGTCGGCGCCTCTCTCGATAGTTCCTCCGATAGCAAGGCGGGCCGTCCGTCGATTACGCTCAACGGCGCCTCGACCATCAATGTGAGCAACTCGAAGTACAACTCCAATTCGGCGACATTGTTCGGCGTTCGCGCGCAGGCATTCGACAGCGACAAATATGCGCCGGACGTTGTCCTGAACGGTGGTTCGAGCATCACGCTTAACGCCGAAAACCATGCTCGTTACGCCTATGGCATCTATTCGGAAGGCCTGAATGCGAATGTGACGCTGAGCGGCGGTTCGGTGGTTCGCATCAACGGCTATGGTGCGACGAACGGCGGCAAATATGCCGGCATTTATGTTCGTGAACAGGGTCAGTCGAAAGCCCTCGCCGGCACCGTGACGCTCAATGGCGGATCAAGTGTGGATATCAACATCGGTGGCGCGACGAACAAACGCCTCAATGGTATCGTCAGCTACGGTCGTAGCGGCGACGCAGCCACCAACGTGGTGTTGAACGATTCCACCATCGATATTTTCACCGTTGGCGGCCACAACAATACCATTCGGGGCGTCTACGTTTACGGCTCTGAATCTTCCGTCACGTTGAACGGCACTTCCTCCATTGACCTCTATGCCATCGCCACTTACGGCAACTATGCGCACGGCATTGAAGTTTACAGTGGCCATAAATCCTCTGTCGTGCTGAACGGCAGTTCCGAGATCAATGTCGATGTCGAGGGAAACAGTGCCTACGGCATTAGATTCTCGGGTACAGAAAGCGCTATCACGCTGAATGGCACCAGCAGTGTGGCAGTCGGAAACAACAAATATGTCGGAGATGCCTTTGGCATCACCGCACGCGGCGTAAACAACGTCGTCACCATGAATGGCGACAGCGTGCTTAATGTTGGCCGAGGTTCCAATAGTGCGACCGGTATTTACGCCCGCGGTGCGGGCTCGCAAGTTGTGCTGAACGGCAATGCAGAGGTCAATGTCGGTGACTATTACGACACAAATTATGCCACCGGCATTAACGCGGTTGGCGGCAATGTGTCGGTGACACTGAACGACAATGCACTGGTCAGGGTTCAGTCCTATGAATCCGCTCACGCGGAAGATGCGGGTGTGATTCTGAACGGCGGGGCTAATTCCAGCCTGACGCTCAACGGCAACGCGAGAATTTCGGTCTCCGGCTATAACCGTATGGACGGCGTGATGCTCACAAATACCGACGGTGCGTCGGTGACGCTCAACGGGTCCTCGTCGATCGGAGCAAATGGCGATGGCATTTTTGTTGATAGTGACTCGGAATACTCCAGCATCAAGATCGGCAAAGACGCCGAGGTCTACGGTCGCATCGGCATCAGGGTGAACGGTGACTTTTCGGACATCAATATCGCCGGTACGGTTTATGGTTGGAGGTACGCCGTTGACGTAAGCGGCGGTTCCAACAGCACGGTGACGCTCAACAGCGCACGTGTGTTCGGCGATATACTCGCCGGCGGCTCAGATCAGTTGATCCTTCAGGGCGCGGGCGTGTTGAACGACTCCGTCACCGGCTTTGGTCTCGTCACGGTCAATGCGACCGGCATCTGGAACCTCGGAACCTACTCGTCCGTCAGCGTCGGCGATGTTGAGATCAATTCCGGCAAGCTTGCAGTCAATGGTGAGCTGTTTGCAGACGTCATCACCGTGAATAGCGGCGGCACACTCGGCGGCTCAGGTTACATTGATGCAGCCGTCAATGTGCTCAAAGGCGGCACGCTCTCGCCCGGCAATTCGCCCGGCACGCTCAATGTTGTGGGTAACGTCGGCTTCGCTTCCGGCTCGATCTTTGATGTTGAAATCGAGGCGACAGCGGCCGATCTGCTCAACGTGGACGGCAACGTCAACATCGATCCCGGTGCAATCATCAACGCAACCTTCGGCGCGGGTGCCGACGGCTTCGTCGGTGACATCGTGACCTCCACAGGCGTCGTCACGGGTGTCTTCACGCCGGGCAGCGGCACATCGGTTGATTATTCCGATCCGACCAAGCTCAGCCTCACAGCGGCCTCGCCTTCGAGCATCAACGGTAGCATCGGTGCCGGTTCGGCAGCGACTTTCGGCTTCCTCGACACAGTGCTGGGTCAGGCCGAAAAAAGCCGTGGTGTGAACAAGAACCTCTGGGCCTCGGTCGTCTCGACCCGTTCGGACCGTTCGGCATCGGCCAATTCGCGCGGCTTCAGCCAGAAGGGCAACGGCGGCGCATTCGGCGGCAATCTGATGCAGACCGGCGGTTTCACGCTCGGTCTCGCCGGTGGTTACACCGACACATCCGCCAATACGACGAATGGCGGCTCGCGCTCGACGATCGACGGCTACAACGCCGCGCTCTACACGAGCTACGAAATGGGCAACACCTACTTCACAGCAGCAGTGACTGGCGCCTATCAGGACATGGACATCACGCGTCAGGTCTTTAGCTCCGGCACGCTCATCGCAGCCAACGGCAATACCAATGCCTGGCTCGGCGGCGTGGGCTTCGGCATCGGTCACGCGATCCCGCTCAACGGCGGCTTCACACTGACACCCAAGGCAAGCCTCGGCTGGCAGCACCAGACCCGCAAGGGCTACACGGAAACCGGCGGCGGCGCTGGCGGCTTCTCGGTTGGCGATGTGTCGAGCGATACGATTCGCGGCCTCGTCGGCGCGGAACTGGGCCTCAAAATCCAGGACCCGAACGCCAAATGGAGCGTGCGTCCGAGCATCCGTGCCGGTCTCGCTCAGGAATGGCGTGAAGGTGATACTTCCGCATCCGGAACGTTCAACGCAACGGGCGGTGGCTTCACAGCCGCGCTCGATACCCGCGACCAGACCTATCTGGCGCTCGGTGCCGGTGTTGATGTGACGGTCGGCGGTGGTGTGACAGCCTTTGCGTCGTATGACGGCGGTTTCGGCGGCGACGCTGAAAAGTCCGGCGGCATCCGCGTCGGCGCCCGCTTCGCCTGGTAAAGGCTGAACGCTAAAAAACAAGGGCGATCCGGAGGAAATCCGGGTCGCCCTTTTTTCGTCCACATTGGGGCGTGTACCACCGGATTGACGATGACAATGTGACAGTTTCGGGTGTTAGATGATGCTGAAAACACTTAGATGACACTCACCATGCGGAATCGCGCTGGTGGGAGTGGGCGGGCAATATCCCGGCAATTGTCGGGTGTGGGGAGCAGGCACATGAAATCGCCGTTTACAACAGCCAGATTGTCTCTGCGTATCCGATTACTGAGTTCGACAGCGCTGGCCGTGGTGGGCGCAGTCTGGATGGCATCTGCCGGACCGGCGCAAGCCGCTCCGGGCGGATCCTGCGTGACGACGACACCGGGCGGTGTGACGACGATCACCTGCGACGGCTTTACCGATGACCAAGTTTATGCCGGAGACGACCACACAGTCGTGACGCTGAATGCCGACGCTGTGGTCAGCTATGAAGATGATCCGGCCATTGTGCTGAATAACAGTGACTCCAGCCTGACGATGAACGCGGATTCGACCGCTTACACTTACGGCAGTCGGTATGCGGTCGTGAGCGACGGTGACCGCAACACGATTACCCTGAACGACGGGGCCGCAATCGAAAACACCAACACGCTTTACGGCGATTACAATTACGCCGCTGTCGGCCTGTTCACGGAGACAGGTAGTGATCTGACGCTGAACGGCGGATCGCGCATCGCTATGAACGGGGGCACTGACAACAGTCACTATGACAATTTCAGCTTCCGCGGCGTTTATGCCCAAGGCCAAAATATTGACATCACGCTGAACGGTGCCTCTACAATTACGGTCTATGGCATCGGCACCGAAGGTGAAAATAAATACGCTGGTGTTGTGTTTCTCGATTCTTCCACGACGGCGTCAACCCGTTCGTCGATCGTGCTGAACGGTGCATCGACCGTCAATGTCATCGGGTCCTATGCCAGCGACGGCAACGACCTCATCGGGATTATCGCGGCTGGTCAGGGATATTCGTCATATACCCCGACGGTTGTCCTTAACGGCGCATCATCGGTCAATGTCGAAGGTCATCTCGGAACGTCCAACAACAAATACATAGGCATCGAGGCCATCGGGCGTGATGCGGGCGTGACATTGAACGGCGGATCGTCGGTCAATGTCACCGGCGATGGCGGCGGCGCAAATAATAAATATTTGGGTTTGGTTGCGATCGACTATTCGGAGTCGGACGGCTTTTCTCAGGTGACGCTGAACGGTGGCTCCTCGGTCAATATAACCAGCGGCGCAGGTTCGACTGATGCGACCATGGCCGGTATTCTGTCAAAGGGGTACACGGAAGGAAAGTCCGTCGCGCTGAACGGCGGTTCGAGCGTTGTGTTGACGAGCTACGGAGACAGCTCGGTCATTCTCGGCATTGAGAATGTGGGTCTGGGAGTTGTAACCGAACTCAACGGTGCTTCGAGCATTCAGATCAACGCACTGGGGGAAGGCGGCGGAAATAAATATATCGGCGTTTTGAACTTTGAGCTGAGCGAAAGCGCGGCCGGTGCTGGACGGATTACGCTCAATGGTGGTTCGTCGGTTACGCTGCAGGGCGACGCGTCAACCAATACAAAATATGTCGGTATCCTGTCATTCGGCATATATCCGCCGGGAAAATACACTTCGGATGTCACGCTGAGCGATTCCAATGTGTCGATCTATGGGGGCGCCGGTTCGGGGAATAAATATGTAGGCGTTGCAGTTCTGGGAAATGGCGCAACAGTGGCACTCAACGGCGCCTCGCGCATTTTCATTGACGCTTATGATGGTGATGACGGCTTTGCTCTGGGTGTCGTGGGCTACGGGATTGGAAACAGCGTTGTTCTGAACGGTACGTCCGGCATCAATATTTACGCCGCGAGATCCGATGCTGCTGCCGGTATATCCCTTTATGGTCCGGGCAGTACCGTCACACTCAATGGAGCGAGCCATGTTACGCTCGACCTTTATGGCGGCGACAGTGGCGTTGGCATTGTCGGGAGGGGCGGCGGCACGAAAGTGACCCTCAGCGGTGAGTCCACAGTCAGGACCCGCGGTTGGTACTTTAATGCTCTCTACGGCATCGACCTCCGGGACGGCGACAACTTCGTCACACTTAATGGCGACTCAAGTATTTCGGCAACCGGTAGTTATGTCGATGCTGTCGAAGGCATCCACCTTAATGGAGACCGCAATACCGTTGTCCTGAACGGCAACTCGACAGTCTACGCGGGCGGCAATGATTCGGTCGGCTATGCAGCCGGCATCCTGTCGCGCGGCGACTACGCTTCGATCACGATGAATGGTGCGTCTAGGGTTGCTGCCGGCGGCTTCGGCGTGGAAGATGCCAAGGGCATCCGCATCAACGGCTACGGCAGTTCGGTGACACTCAACGACGATGCCAGCATCGGCGTCGTTGCCTACGGCTCGGGCAATCGTCTCGGCGGCATTGTGCTCAACGACAATTCGCATATGTCGGCGACGCTGAACGACAATTCCTACATCGAGACCTTGGGCGTGGCCGGTATTTATGTCCGCGACACGAGCGAGAGCACCGTCACGCTGAACGGCAATTCGTATATCGAATCTATCGGTGATGTCGGCATCCACCTTCACGATGTTACCGATATGACAATCGAAGTGGGTGCAGGATCTTTCGTGCGCGGCACACGCGCCATTCAGCTGCGTGGTGATTCCAACGACATCATTGTTGCCGGAACACTTTATGCGACGAACAACAATGCCATTACGCTGAACGGGTTCAACAACACGATCACACTCAACTCGGGCGTGGTCGAAGGTGAAATCCGCGGTGCCGGTAACGGCACAGATGAATTGGTGCTGCAAGGTGCGGGCGCACTCGGCTATCGAGTGCGCGATATCGGCGCGCTCGACGTGAGTGCCAGCGGCATCTGGAACCTCCTCGATACGGGCACGTTTGAAGTGGCCACGATCAATTCCGGCAAGCTCGCCGTCAACGGCACGCTGAACGCCGACAGCATCACCGTGAGGGACGGCGGCACACTGGGCGGCAGCGGTGTTGTGAACGGCGAAGTAACCGTGGAAGCAGGCGGCATCATTGCGCCCGGCAATTCGCCCGGCACGCTCAATATCGTTGGCAACACCACGCTCAACTCCGGCTCGATCTTCGAGGTTGAAATTGAGGGTCTGCTTGCGGACCTGCTCAATGTTGACGGCGACGTGACGATTGCTCCCGGTGCCATCTTGACCCCGCATTTCCTTGGTGGCGTTGACGGTTTCGTCGGCGATGTGCTGACGGTGACGGGCGGACATACCGTGACCGGTGCATTCCTTATCGGCAGCGGTGGCGCGGCCGATTACACCGACCCCACCAAAGTCTCACTGACAGCGGTTTCGTCATCCAGCATGAACGGCGGCCTGTCGGCGGGCGCATCAACAGGCTTCACCTTCCTCGACACTGTTTTGGGGCAAGCCGAAAAAGGCATAGGCCGGAGCCACAATCTCTGGGCTTCCGCGCTGTGGCATCAATCCGACCGTACAGCCGACGGCAATTCACGCGGCTTCAGCCAGAAGGGTTCGGGCGGTGCCTTCGGCGGCAATGTGATGGAAAGCGGTAGCATGACGCTCGGTCTTGCTGGTGGCTACATCGACAATGATGCGGTGACTGCCGGTGGCGGCACAACGACGAAGATCAAGGGCTATCACCTCGCGGCTTACACAAGCTACGGCATGGGCGCGACAACACTGACCGGTGCTGTGACGGCGGCCTATCAGGATCAGGACATCTCGCGCAATGTGCTTTCCGGTGGCGCGATTGTCGGTGCAAACAGCACTCCCGAAGCCTGGGTCGTGGGCGCGGGATTTGGCATAGGCCACGCTATTGCGCTCGAAAAAGGTTTCACACTGACTCCCAAGGCGAGCTTCGGCTGGCAGCACATGACGCGTGAAAGTCTGACGGAAACCGGTGGCGGGCTGGGCGGCATGAGTGTCGGCGAAATCACAACTGATACAATGCGTGGTCAGGCAGGTGCGGAACTGTCGTTGATGGTGCGCGATCCCAATGCCATGTGGTCGGTGCGTCCGAGTATTCGCGCCGGTGTCGCACAGGAATGGCGCGCGGGTGACGATAACGCACGCGGCACTTTCACAAGCACGGGAGCGGCCTTCACCGCCACGCTCGACACGCGCGATCAGACTTATCTCGCGGTGGGTGCGGGTGTGGATATAACACTCGGCGGCAGCATCACGGGCTTCCTCACCTATGACGGTGGCTTCGGCGGTGACGCGGAAAAATCCGGCGGTGTGCGCCTCGGTGCACGCTTCGAGTGGTGAGATCTGAGACAATTTAGATTTGGGGCGGTCTCGCGTTGCAGCAGACCGCCCCTTTTTTGCGCTCTTTTGTTGGCTTTCTGTCAATGCTGCGTCTGCTCCTCACCTGAAAGGGTGATGGCTGCGTCGCTATGAATCATGCGTTATGCCCCCATATAAATTTTGGGGGTTGTGCTGGTGCTTTATTCGAAGAAGTTGCGTTCACATTTGTTGGGTTCGAGCGCTTTGGCGGTCGGTGCGTTCATGCTGGCGGCGGGCGGCACCGCTTCAGCCGGTATTGCACTTGAGCCTTGCGACGGTGGTCCGGCAACAGCCGGCGGTAGCATCACCTGTAGCGGCGATCACACCTATGCGATGACCTCGGGTTTTGACGACCTCACCGTCACTCTCAATGCCGACGCAAATGTTTTCTATTCGAACGGACCGGTTATCCAGTTCTACGGCGCATCGAACGATCTCGTTCTCAAAGATTCTTCCACCATTGTTTCTTCCGATTCCTATAGCGCTGTTTTGCTCTCAGGCGATGATGGCACGGTGACGCTGAATGGCGGCGCGTCGATCACGCTCTATGGCGTGGGCGGCAATGGCTTGAACACGGCCGTGGACGCGAGCGGAGCGGGCATTTCGGTGACGCTGAACGGTGGCTCAAGCATTGTTCTCGTCGGCGAAGCGGGTGAACGGAAATATGCCTATGGCAACGGCGTCACATTTTCGGGTGACGGCAGCTCGCTGACACTGAACGGCGGCTCGCACGTCGATGTGACAGGCGGTTCGACGGGTGATCCGGCCGGGAGCTTCTACAATGAATATTCCGGCGTGTTTGTGCGCGGCGCAAGTGCGACGGTAGCGCTCAACAGCGGGTCATCGGTCAATTTGACCGGCACGGGCACCGGCTATGGCAGATTTACCGGCATCCACGCCGGGGGAAGCTACGCCAAATATATTGAAGACGTTGGCTCCATCACGCTCAACGGTGGCTCGTCGGTCAATGTTGCGACACCCAGCGGTTCGTTCAACACCGTCACCGGCGTCTCCGTCGGTTACGGTGGAATACGCAAAGGGCGTCGCCGGGGCGGGTATGCATCTTCGCTCACGCTCAGCGGCGGGTCGAGCATCAATGTCGGCGTCGCCGATGGCGACGTGGGCCGCGATAACAAATATGTCGGCGCAACGCTTGGCGGCATCGGTGGTGTCCTCACGCTCAACGACACATCGAGCATCAACGTAACGCCTGCGCTCGGAAGCGCGAGGGGCATCGGCATTGATGTGAGCGCACAAGATAGCGCCGTGACGCTGAACGGCTCGTCTGTGGTGAGAGTTGCGGGCGAAGCGGCCTATGCGGCATATGGCATAAGGCTCTATGGCCAAGGCAATGTCATCACACTTAACGGCACTTCATCGGTTCAGGAAAATGGCACCGGCGACTATAGTTCCGCTGTGTCGATGCGCGGCTATTACAATGAACTGGCGTTAAACGACCAAAGTTCAGTTGTTTCGTCTGATGGCTATGGCGTCATTGTATGGCGTGGTTATTCTAATACGGTGGCATTGAGCGGCGATGCGTCCGTGCAGGCTTACCGTACCGGCATCGCTTTAAATGTTCAGCGTGACACCACGCTGACGCTGAACGACGACGCTTCCGTGACGTCTGAAGCAGGAGCGGGCATCGACGTCGACTATGGCAATAGCGTCGCTATCACACTGAACGGACGCAGCTCTGTGGTGGGTGACAAGGTCGGCATTCTCGTTCATGGCGAATATTACGATGGTTGGGGCACCTACTACAGCAGCGACGTGACAATCACTGTGAGTGCGGGCGCGAGCGTGACCGGCAAAACCGGCATCGTCTTTGCTGAGAACACTTACAACAGCCAAGTCTTTGTCGCCGGTACGGTGACGGGCACGATGGGCACTGCCATTGACTTCTCCGATGCCGGTAACAACTCGCTATCGCTCGGCACAGGCGCTGTGCTCAACGGCGATGTATTGGGCGCTACCGGTGGTTACGATGCGCTGATCCTGACAGGACACGGCACATTGAGCGCTGCCGTTTCTGATTTCGATTTCATGGGCGTTTCGGCAGATGGCATCTGGAACCTCACATCTGATCTTGATCTTTCACAAGGCGGCGACCTCGGCGTCGTGATCACAACGGGTGAACTCGCGGTTAACTCGACGCTGACAACCAGCACTGTAACGGTCCTTGCAGGCGGCACGCTCGGTGGCAGCGGCGATATCATCGGCGACGTCCAAAACTTTGGTACGATTTCGCCCGGCAATTCGCCCGGCACACTCACTGTATTCGGCAACGTGAACTTCAATCCCGGTTCCGGTTTTGTAGTACAAGTTGAAAACAATGTGGCTGATTTGCTCAACGTCGTCGGCGGTGACGTCACGATTGATCCGGGCACATCAATCACAATGCAGTTCCTCGGCGGCGTCGATGGCTTTGTCGGCGAAGTCATTACGGCAACCGGCAGTGTCGTCGGCACATTCACGACATTCATTGGCGGCACGTTCGATTATTCAACGCCGGGTGTTGTGTCGCTCACGTCGGCGTCGCCTTCGAGCATCAACGGCGCGATGTCGGGCGGTGCCAGTGTCGGCTTCACATTCCTTGATGCTGTGATCGGCAATGCCGAGACAGGCGTCGGTACGGGAAAATCCCTGTGGAGCACCGGCCTCTGGCAGAATTCGGACCGGTCCTCCACGGCCTCGGCACGCGGCTTCAACCAACGCAGCCGCGGCTTTGCCTTCGGCGGCGACGTCTGGCAATCAGGATCGCTGACGCTCGGCCTCGCGGCAGGCTATATCGACAGCGATGTGAATACAGTCGGCGGCGGCACGAAGACCGGCATCAAAGGCTATAACGCTGCGCTCTACGGGGCTTACGGCTTCGGCAACACATTCGCCACCTCAGCGGTGACGGTCGCCTGGCAGGATCAGGACGTGAAACGAAACGTCTTGTCCGGCGGTGCAATCGTGTCGGCCAACAGCTCACCCAATGCCTTTGCCACCGGCGTTGGCTTCAGCATCGGCCATGTCATCCCCGTTCAAGGCGCTTGGACGCTAACGCCAAAGGTGAGTGTCGGCTGGCAGCATGTCACACGGGATGCCTACAGCGAAACCGGTGGCGGTCTTGGCGCGATGTCGGTCAATGAAGTGACAAGCGATACGCTGCGGGCTCAGGTGGGCGCGGAACTCGCCCTCACCATCAAAGCGCCTGACGCCAAATGGACGGTGCGGCCTGCACTCCGCGCCGGTATCGCCCGTGAGACACGCTCGGGCGATGATCTGGCGACCGGCACGTTCATCGCATCGGGCGCTGCCTTTGGGGCAAAACTCGACAATCGCAACCAGACCTATCTGGCGGTCGGCGCCGGCGTCGATGTGACAGTGGGTAACGGCATCACGGCCTTCGTCAATTATGACGGTGGCTTCGGCGGCGATGCTGAAAAATCAGGCGCCGTGCGCCTCGGTGCGCGCTTGGAGTGGTAAATTCTGCCTGCCGCTGGTATGCGTAATGCCAGCGGCAGGAGAAGAATAAGTGACCACCGGCTATACATTTGACGGACTTATCAAGATGTATCGGGCAGATAGTATTCTGCCCGATACGCCTGATATGCGTGCGCTGACCGCGACGCATATCACCCCTAATGTCGATGCCATTATGCGTGATATGCTTGAGTTGCGCGCCGAAACAGACGCGCATTTTCGCGGGTTGCTGGCGGGCAAGGCGGCAGATGGTCCGCATCGCGACGGCGGCCTGGGCATGGGCGCGGTCAATTATCCGATTAGCTTTTGCCTTGAGATCACACGTCACATGCTGGCGCTGATGTCGCGCGAGCCCGTGCCGGTCCATATGACGGGACTGCAGGCGTTGCATAATTTTGTGCGGGCAGGCGGACAGGTGAAGCGCGTCTGGGGCGCGCTGCGCGGTGGCTATTTCCAAAACGCCATTCAGGTCGGCACGTATTATCTCGATGTTGCTAATGACACCGTGACAGTGACAAAGCCCAAGATCGAAATGCTGCTGCTGGCAGATGCCAGTTTCAACAACATCACATCCTTCTTTGAATTTGCCCGCGTCGGACAGATTTATTGGAAGGCGCGGATCATTCCCAATATCTATTTCCCCAATGTCGCGCCCTTTTTGCCTGCCATTGCTTTTGACGCGAGCGGCGCAATGCGGCTTGAGGCGCGCAACAGCTATATGTTCCCGATGAACATGGCGAGCCGCTTCCGCTCGGGCCGCGACTTCGTGATGGATGATCGGGAAACGCCCGAAGCCCTTGCGCCTTACGCCGCCGCTGTGCGCCGGTATGCGGATCTCGATCCGCGCTGCCACGAGCGTAATCATCCCCTTTGGTATGACGGGAGCGCCCGCGAGGCGCTGGAAGCGCGCTTTACCGAGGTGACGGGCCTCGATGAGATCAAACTCATGGTCGAAATCAATCGGGCTCTTGGCCCCGACACGCAATTGACCGATAGTGCAAAAGTGAGCGGTGACCTGCCGCATATGATGACGGCGGAGAACTAAGAATGGCCTCGAAACCCATGGTGGTCGGCGACGACGCGCACAAAGAACCTGTGGCACCGTTCCATCTGAATTTCACGCCGGGATTCCAGAACTGGTTGGCGCGCCACGATGCGGGCCTCGCTTTCTCGACCTATTCCGCCGGTAAAGTGGTGATGATCGGGCGCGGACGCGACGGCAGTTACGCTGTGTCGGAACGCACATTCGATATGGCCATGGCGATTGCCTCGACCGACGACGGCTTCATGCTGTCGATGCGCCATCAGGTCTGGCGCTTTGCCAATAGCTTGATGCCGGGACAAATCCACGAAGGCTGGGACCGGCTCTATCTGCCGCGCCAAGCCCATGTGACCGGCGCGGTTGACGTGCATGATCTCGCCATCGATCGCAAGGATCGGCTGCTCACCGTTGCAACCGGCTACAACTGCGTCGCGAGCCTCGATATGCGCGGCAGTTTCAATCCGATCTGGAAGCCGCCCTTCATCGACAAAATCGTTGGCGAGGACCGTTGCCATCTGAACGGCTTCTGCCTCGAAAACGGTATTCCTGCTTACGTGACCATCATCGGCACGTCGAACACACGCGGCGGCTGGCGCGAGCATCGCGCAGCCGGCGGCCTCGTGATGGATATGCGCAGCAATAAAATCGTGTGCGAAGGGCTCTCGATGCCGCATTCGCCGCGGCTCTACCGCGACAAGCTCTGGGTGCTGGAGGCAGGCACAGGCTGGTTCGGCTCGGTGGATCGCATGAACGGGAAATTCGAACAAGTCGCATGGTGCCCCGGCTTCGTGCGTGGCCTGCGCTTCATCGGTGACTATGCAATCATCGGCATTTCCAAGCCGCGCAATAAAGTGTTTGAAGGCCTGCCACTCGATCAGGAACTGGCGACACGCGGCGTCGAACCCGTCTGCGGCGTCTATATCGTCAATATCAAAACCGGCGAAACAGAACACCGCATCGACATCACAGGTTCGGTCGAAGAACTCTACGACGTCATCACACTGCCCGGTGCCTTTGCTCCGCTGCTGGTGGGCTTGCAGGGCGATGAAGCAAAGAAGT
>JAUSLL010000135.1 GCA_030649335.1 Parvibaculum sp.
CGCCTACACCACGTCGGAAAATCCCGCCCACATCAGCGCCTCGGGGAAATCCGCCGCCGGTGCAACAAGCACCAGCGCCTTCACGCGCTCAGGCCGCGCCAGCGCCACCAGCAGCGCGACCCAGCCGCCCATGCTGGAGCCCAACAGCACCTGCGGTCCCTCGGTTAGCGCATCGAATGCGGCAAGCGCATCATCGCGCCAGCGCCCGATCGTGCCCTGTCGGAAGTCGCCGCTCGATGTCCCATGCGCGAAATAATCAAAGCGCAACAATGCGCGGCCCGCGCCCTTCGCCCATGCGCTCAACGCTTCGGCCTTCGTGCCCGTCATGTCGGATTTGAAACCGCCGAGCCAGACAAGCCCCGTCGGACCGGTGGGGGAGGCGGGTCGCTCCGCCCTGTAATTTATGTAGTCCGCGCCGCCGCGTGCGAGCTTGCCGGTTTCGTCCCTGTCGGTCATCTTGGTCTCTCATGTTTTTTCTGCCGCCAGCAAACGCATGTTGGTGTCGGCGATCAAGGAATTCCGCCCGTGTCGATTGCTTTTTCCGCTCTCTCCCGTCCGACCATCCTGCAAATCGTGCCGACACTCAACATCGGCGGGGCCGAGCGCACCACCGTTGATATGACACGCGCCATCGTGGCAGCGGGTGGCCGCGCGATCGTTGTCAGTTCCGGCGGTCGTCTGGTTGACGAGGTTGTAGCGGCGGGCGGCGAACATTTCGACATGGCGGTCAAATCGAAAAATCCCGTCATCATGGCGCTCAATGTCGAACACCTGACGCGTCTCATCACGCGCGAAAAGGTCGATATCGTCCACGCCCGTTCGCGCGCGCCCGCTTGGTCGGCGCTGGCCGCTGCGCGCCGCACCGCGCGTCCCTTCGTCACCACCTATCATTCCAAGGTGCATGAAAACCCGAGGCTGAAAGTTTTTTACAATTCGGTCATGGCACGCGGCGACGCCGTCATCGCCAATTCGGTTTACACGGCCTCCCGCATCGCCCGCATTCACAAGCCCGACGCCGCCCGCATCTATACGGTACCGCGCGGCATCGACACTGACCACTTCAATCCCGCCGCCGTCGGCGCCGCCCGCATCGCCAATCTGCGCGACGCATGGCAGGTGAGCAATGATGGTGCCATGAATTTTGTGCTGCCCGCGCGCCTCACGCGTTGGAAGGGTCAGGCGCTGGCTATCGAGGCGGCTTACATATTGCGCCAGTCGCGCAACGATCTCGCACCGTTCCGTGTTTTTCTGGTCGGCGATGCGCAGGGACGTCACGCTTATCTTCATGAGCTGGAGGCGATGATCGGCAAAGCGGGCTTGCGCGATTGCGTGTTTCTCACCGGCCCCTGCAACGACATGCCCGCCGCCTATGCGCTGGCCGACGTTGTGCTCTCGCCCTCGATTGAGGCCGAACCCTTCGGGCGCACGGCGGTCGAGGCGCAGGCCATGCAGCGTCCGGTCATCGCCAGCGACAGCGGCGGTCAGCGCGAGACGGTGCTGACACCCGACAGTGTCGGCATGGGTCACGACACAGGTTTTGCGGTCGAAGCGAATAATGCGCGTGCCCTTGCCGATGCGATGGGCGCGATGATTAATCTGGGAGCGGATGAACGCGCTGCCATGGGTGCGCGCGGACGGGCAAATGTTCTGGCGCGCTTCTCGCTCCCCACCATGACGGCGGCGACGCTCGCCATCTACGCGCGCCTCCTTGCGCCCGCCCCCGTCCTCGTCATTTCCGTCACGCCCTCGGTCAGCGCCGTGCTGCGGCTTGAGCGTGTGCGGGCGACGCATCCCGCTGCGCGCATCGTCCTGCTCACCAAGGCGGGCGCGCAATCGGGCCTCACACGTCAGGCCGACGAGGTCTGGCCGGAAGGGTTGGCGCGGGGGCCGGGTCGGTTTCTGGCGCTGGCGCGGCGTATTTCATGGATGAGCTTTGGCGACGTTTATGACTTCGACGGCACGCCCGCGACCCGCTTCCTGCGACTTTGTGTCTGGCCGAAGCCACAATGGCACCCATTAGAGCCTTGAATCTGGCAGATAAGACCCAAAGTCCTTGCAGGCAGGGCACATCAAATCTATAGCTTTGCCTTCAAATGTCCGTCGGGAAATCCATTGTTGGGTTTGGGGTCCCGCTTCATGCGGCACCAGAGCAAAGGTGTTGTGGCTGTCGACGGATCGGAATTGAGGAGATGATTACATAGCTCGCAGACCAATCCAGTCGGCGCCCACACGTGATGGCCCGCGCATCAACGAGATGATCGATGAATCATCCGTTCTTCTCATCGACGCCGAAGGCGAAAAGCGCGGCGTGATCCCTACAGTTGACGCTATGCGTATGGCAGAGGAAGCCGGGCTCGACCTCGTCGAAGTGTCGCCCAATTCCAAGCCACCCGTATGCAAACTTCTCGACTTCGGGAAATTCAAATTCCAAGCGCAGAAAAAGGCCAACGAGGCCCGCAAGAAACAAAAGACCGTCGAGGTCAAAGAAATCAAGATGCGCCCGAACATCGACACGCATGATTATGACGTGAAGATGCGCAACGTTCACAAGTTCATCGACAATGGTGACAAGGTGAAGATCACCCTGCGCTTTCGCGGACGCGAAATGGCGCACCAGCACCTTGGCATGGACCTTTTGAAGCAGGTGCAGGACGAC
>JAUSLL010000014.1 GCA_030649335.1 Parvibaculum sp.
CGCGCCGATGGGCGTTGTCGGGAATAGCCATGCCATATCCGCACCGATGCCCGCACCAACCGACAGCGATGGCGAAAAAATACCGCCCGGAATGCCGCTGATCGACGACAGCATCGTCGCCAGAAATTTAAGCGGCGCGTAGAAGAACGACAGATCCTTTTGATCATGCAAAACAGCGCGCGCTTGCTCATAGCCTGTGCCGTAAACCGTGCCGCCCGACGCGATGCCGCAAATGGCAACGGCAAGACCGCAGGTACCTGCAAAAAGGATCGGATTCGCTTTGACCCAATCACCAAAACGCCCCGGAAAGCCAAAGGCAAACAGGATCAGCAAACGGCTGAACAACCCGCCGAGCAATCCACCTACAACGCCGCAAGCGACGACGGCCAGCCAGTCATAACCAAAAGGCATGACAGCGGCAGACGTGCCGAAATAAGTATAGTTGCCCATGAAGGCGAGCGAAGTGAGACCGGCGGCGATAATCGTACCGATGACGAGACCGCTGGCGCGCACTTCAAACGACCGGCTCATCTCCTCAATGCCGAACACAATGCCCGCCAGCGGCGTGTTGAACGCCGCCGCCACACCTGCCGCCGCACCGGCGAGAATAAGTCCCGGTTGATGCCGCTTTGAAAACCGCCCCATCGCAAACATGACCGAGGCACCGACCTGCACGGTGGGCCCCTCGCGCCCCGTCGATGCACCAACCATGAGGCCGAGCAGCGTAAGCACGATCTTGCCAGCTGCAATACGCAGCGAAACGAGCGATTGCCGCCACGCGACATCCTTGGAGACGCGTGCCGCAATAGCCTGCGGAATGCCGCTGCCGCCGGAATTGGGAAAGAAGCGATTGGTGAGATAAAGCGTCAGCGCAAAGCCAAGCGGCGTGACGATGAGCGGCGCATAAGGCCATGTACCGGTGAAACGGTGAAACTGGTCTTGCACAAAATCTGAGGCAATCGCGAGGCCGACCGCCGCGGCGCCGACGATCAACCCGCCCACGACAAACATCAGCCGCCGCTGCCATCGCCGCGAATAAACAAAATAGAGCCGCCTTGCGCGCCGCTTGTGCATGATATTGCGAAGCCGTCGGTCAGATCAGAAATAAGCGCGGGATTGCATTATGCCCCACCCTCTCTATCTATCGGCCAGCGCCCGTGAAACCAAGTCATCATTGGCCTTTGGCCCGAATTGGGCGGGTAAGCCGCACCAAACCGCGCCGAAGGGACGTGCTATACTGTCGGAATAACGCCATTCACCCCATTTTGAAGTCTCGCTGCCTCATGACCGATCCTTTCGACCTAGGTGCCATTCCCGAACAAGAGACCGCCCGCACGACAAGTGCTGCCGCTCTCGCGGGCATGCATGCGCCCTATCTCGACGGATTGAACGACGCGCAGCGCGAAGCTGTCGAAGCGCTTGATGGTCCCGTTCTTGTGCTCGCCGGTGCGGGCACGGGCAAAACACGCGTGCTGACAACGCGGCTCGCGCATCTGCTGGCCACCAAACGCGCCTGGCCGAGTGAAATCCTCGCCGTGACCTTCACCAACAAAGCCGCACGCGAAATGAAAGACCGCATCGGTCGCCTCATCGGCGGTGTGGTCGAAGGCATGCAATGGCTCGGCACCTTCCACGCCATCGGCGCGAAGATGCTGCGCCGCCACGCGGAACTCGCCGGTTTGCGCTCCGACTTCACCATCCTCGACACCGACGATCAGATCCGCCTGCTCAAGCAACTTATCAAAGCGGAAAACCTCGACGAAAAACGCTGGCCCGCACGACAGCTCGCCGGTGACATCGACGGTTGGAAAAACCGCGGCCTGACACCCGACAAAGTGCCAGCAGGCGAAGCGCATAATTTTGCCAATGGCAAAGGTGGCGAGCTCTATGCAGCCTATCAGGCGCGGCTGAAAATTCTGAACGCGGTCGATTTCGGCGATCTGCTGCTCGAAACTTTGCGCATCTTTCAGGAGCATCCCGAAATCCTCGCCGAATATCAGGAACGCTTCAAATATATGCTGGTGGACGAATATCAGGACACCAACGTCGCGCAATATTTGTGGCTGCGGTTGCTCGCACAAAAGCGTCGCAACATCTGTTGCGTCGGCGACGATGACCAATCGATCTACGGCTGGCGCGGCGCGGAAGTCGACAACATCCTGCGCTTTGAGAAAGACTTTCCCGGCGCGAAGATCGTCAAACTCGAACGCAACTACCGCTCGACCTCGCATATTCTCGGCGCGGCCTCCGGCCTCATCGCCACCAACGAGCAACGCCTCGGCAAAACGCTCTGGACCGACAGTAATGACGGCGAAAAGGTCAAAGTCGCTTCCTATTGGGACGGCGAGGAAGAAGCCCGCTCCATTGCCGAGGAAATCGAGCAACTGAGCCGCAAGGAACACAAGCTGCACCAGATGGCCATTCTTGTGCGCGCCTCGTTCCAGATGCGTGAGTTTGAAGACCGCTTCCTCAATCTCGGCATTCCCTACCGCGTCGTCGGCGGCCCGCGTTTCTATGAGCGCGCCGAAATCCGCGATGCCAATGCCTATCTGCGCCTTGTCGCCCAGCCCGACGATGATCTGGCCTTCGAACGCATCGTCAACAAACCGCGCCGTGGCCTCGGTGACGTGGCGCTGCAAACACTGCACACACATGCCCGCGCGCGCGGTATCTCGCTCAACCGTGCAGCCGCAGAACTCATCACCACCGATGAGTTGAAACCCGCCGCACGCCGCGCACTCGCAGGCTTCGTCGAAATGACAGGCCGGTGGCGTTCGCTCGTTGCAGGCATGCCGCACACCGAACTTGCCGAAATCATCCTCGATGAAAGCGGCTACACCGAAATGTGGCAGAACGACAAATCCGCCGACGCACCGGGCAAGCTTGATAACCTCAAGGAACTCGTGCGCTCGATGGAGCAATTCGGCACGATGGGCGAGTATCTCGAACACATCTCGCTCGTCATGGACATGGAATCCAAAGACAACGGCGACAAACTCAATCTGATGACACTGCACAGCGCCAAGGGTTTGGAATTCGACAGCGTCTTCCTACCCGGTTGGGAAGAAGGCCTGTTTCCGCATCAGCGTTCGCTCGACCAGAGTGGCACGGCAGGCCTCGAAGAAGAACGCCGCCTCGCCTATGTCGGCATCACCCGCGCACGCAAAAATTCATATATTTCATTTGCCGCCAACCGCCGCATCCATGCGCTGTGGCAGAGCGCATTGCCGTCGCGCTTCATCGACGAAATTCCAAAGGAGCACGTTGAAGTCACTGCAAGCGCAATGGACGCAGGCTCGCAACAGAACTACGCGCCAAGCCGCTTCGCACAGGATTTCGCGCAAGGCAGCACCTACTCAAGCCCGGGCTGGAAACGTGCGCGGGCCAATGCCGCTGCAACCGCCCATGTGCGCCCGCCGCGCTCCGACGTGCACGGCGACCTTGTAGCAACAAGCGATCCCGCCGCATCGAGCTACGGACAAGGCGAACGGGTGTTCCACCAGAAATTCGGCTACGGTCATGTTTATGAAATCGACGGCAACAAACTGACGGTCGATTTCGACAAGGCAGGCCGCAAAAAAGTCATCGACAGTTTTGTGGAGCGCACCTGACAAATGGGCCTGTGGAAAGCATCCTTCATAGTCCCGTATGAAGTCGCCGAAATCTTCTCAACCGCGCTCGAAGACGCTTATGCGCCGGACGCGCTCGCCGTTTCCACAATAGAGACTGCGGGATCGAACGCGCCGCTTGTGAAGACCGCATCCGACTGGAACGAGGTCGAAGCTCACGGGCTGTGGACCGTCGAAGCTCTTTATGAATCGGCACCGGACGAAGCGGCGCTCCGCGCCGTTCTCGCCGGTGCTGAAAGCGAAACCAAGCACAGGCTTACCGACATTACGATTGCGCAAATGCCCGACGAAGACTGGGTTACGCGCTCGCTCGAAGGTCTGGACCCCGTGCGCGCCGGTCGCTTTTTCGTTTATGGCAGCCACGACGCCGACAAAGTGCCCGCAGGCGTAATCCCTCTTCTCGTCGATGCCGGACAAGCCTTCGGCACCGGCCACCACGCGACGACCACGGGTTGCCTTGAATTCATTTCCGAACTCGTGCGCCCCGGCGCAAAACCCAACGCGCTCGACATAGGCACGGGCACGGGTGTGCTGGCCATTGCGCTGGCCAAACTCACCCACTGCAATGTACTGGCAAGCGACATTGATCCTGTGGCCGTCAAAGTCACCATCGCCAACGCACGCGCCAACGGTGTCGGTGCCTTTGTCAAAGCCCGCACGGCCAAAGGCTTTGGCCATCCGGCACTAAAGTCTGGTGCACCCTACGACCTCATCATCGCCAATATTCTGGCGCGACCACTCGTCTCGCTTGCTCCTTCGTTCCGCTCGCACCTGGACTTCGGCGGCACGCTGATCCTGTCGGGCATCCTGCGCACGCAAGAGACAATGGTGACCAGCGCCATGCGGATGCAGGGGTTGATGCTGGTGGGCCGCAAGCCCAAAGGCGACTGGGTGACGTTGAGAATTCAAGGTTAGCCTTTTTGCTTGGGCGCATTTTCTTCACGCGAACCGGCGGCCGCATCGCTCGAAAATGCTTCTGCCCCGTTGCCGGAGCAGCACTTCCCTCCTACATTTAGGGCATGTTCCAGACCTATGACGACACAGCCAATCCCGCCCTCGGGGCCGAACGCGCCAAACGCCTACGCGACGAACTCGCGCGGCGCGGGCTCGACGGCTTTCTCATTCCCCGCGCCGACGAGCATCAGGGCGAGTATGTGCCACCGCATGCCGAACGCCTGCGTTGGCTAACAGGATTTTCAGGTTCCGCCGGACTTGCCATTGTCCTCATCGACAAAGCCGCGATTTTCATCGACGGGCGCTACACACTTCAGGTACGCAGTCAGACAGATGTTTCGGTCTTTGAACCCAAGCACCTGATCGAAGAGCCCCCATCGAAGTGGGTGGAAGACAATCTGCCCAAAGGCGCGAAACTCGCCTATGACCCGTGGCTGCATACAATTGACGCGGTGGCGCGGTTGAAAGCAGCCGCAGAAAAAGCAGGCGGCTCGCTTGTCGCTGTGGACAGCAATCCGCTCGACGCGGTCTGGTCCGATCAACCGCCGCCGCCCGTCGCTCTCATCACGCCGCATGACATGAAGTATGCCGGCGAGACAGCCCCCGACAAATTGAAACGCGTTTCCGCCTCGCTCGACGGCGCGGACGCGGCCATGCTGACAATGCCGGACAGCATCGCCTGGGCCTTCAACATTCGCGGGCAGGACGTCGGTCACACGCCGCTGCCACTTTCGTTTGCGCTGATCCACGCCGATGGTCACGCCGACCTTTTCATCAATGCGGCCAAAGTGAACGACGCGGCGCGCGCGCATCTCGGCAATGTTGTGACATTGTGTGAGCCAAATGAGCTGGGCGCGGCGCTCGATGCACTTGGCGCGAGTGAGAAAACCGTTCTGGTTGATCCCGCGACCTGCGCTTCATGGATCAATGATCGACTGACGACAAGCGGCGCAAAGGTGAAGCGCGGCACAGACCCTTGCGAATTACCCAAAGCCTGCAAGAACAATGCAGAAGTCGCAGGCACTAAAGCCGCACACAAGCGCGACGGCGTGGCGCTGACGCGGTTTCTTGCATGGCTCGCGGGTGAGGCTCCCAAAGGCAAGCTCGACGAAATCACGGCCTGCAAGAAGCTCGAATCCTTTCGCGCTGAGACCGGCGAATTGAAAGATGTAAGCTTCGACACGATTTCCGGCGCGGGCGCCAATGGCGCTATCGTCCATTACCGCGTGACCGAAGGCACGAACCAGCCTTTGCAGGACGGCGAATTGTTCCTCGTCGATAGCGGCGCGCAATATCTCGACGGTACAACAGATGTCACGCGCACAGTTGCTATTGGCGCGCCGAGTGCTGAACAGCGCGACCGCTTTACGCGTGTGCTCAAAGGTCATATTGGCATTGCAACCGCGCGCTTTCCCAATGGCACATCGGGTTCGCAACTTGATGCGCTTGCGCGCATGGCTTTGTGGAAAGTCGGTCTCGACTATGACCACGGCACGGGCCACGGCGTCGGCTCATACCTCTCGGTGCATGAAGGGCCACAGCGAATTTCGAAAGTCAGTTCAGTGCCGCTGAAGCCCGGCATGATTATTTCCAATGAGCCGGGCTATTACAAAACCGGTGCTTATGGCATTCGCATTGAAAATCTGCTGGTGGTAACTGAACCCGACATGATCGACGGCGGCGAACGCCCGATGATGGGTTTTGAAACGCTGACACTTGCGCCGATCGATTTGAACTGCGTCGAACCTAAGTTGCTTTCCGCCGAAGAGAAAGACTGGCTCAACGCCTATCACGCGCGTGTGCGCGAAGCGCTGTCGCCGGATATGGATGACGCAACGCGCGAATGGCTGAAAGTCGCCACACGGACGGTTTAGCCACCCGCCAATTCGATCCATTCGTCTTCGGAAAGCACCGTGATGCCAAGGGCTGCCGCTTTGGTGAGTTTGGAACCGGCGTCGGCTCCGGCCACCAGAATGTCGGTCTTGGCCGACACGCTGCCGGCGACTTTTGCGCCTAATTGTTCGGCCCGAGACTTCGCTTCAGCCCTCGTCATACGCTCGAGTGACCCTGTGAAAACGACTGTCTTTCCTGTCACTTTCGAGGTGGTTTCCTGTCGAGGTAATTCGAGGGTCACGACACCCGCTTCGGCGAGGTTATCCAGCACTTCACGATTATGTTGTTCAGCAAAAAAATCTATCAACGCTTCTGCCAGCACCTCGCCGACACCGTCGATGGAAAGTAATTCCCGGTATGCGTCACTCTCGGCATCTGCTGCTTTTTCCATCTCTTCTATGAAGTGATCGAGCGTGCCATAGGACCGCGCCAAAAGGCGGGCATTCGTTTCGCCGACATGGCGGATGCCAAGACCGAAGATGAAACGGTCGATGTCGATGGTGCGACGCTCATCAATGGCCGCAAAAAGTTTCTTCGCAGACGTGCCACCCCACCCTTCGCGGTCTTTCAACTTCTTGAGACTGAGCGCATCGCGTTTTTCGAGCGTGAAAATATCGCCGGGCTGCATGATGAGACCATCGGCATAAAAAGCCGCGATCTGCTTTTCGCCTAGACCTTCAATATCGAACGCGTTGCGCGACACGAAATGCCGGAGGCGCTCGACAGCCTGTGCGGGACAGACAAGGCCGCCGGTGCAGCGGCGCACCACATCCATCTCGCCGGTCTTCTCTTTGATTTCGCGCACGGCATGGCTGCCGCAGACAGGACAAAGTTCGGGCAGCTTGTAAGCTGTCGCGCCCTTAGGTCGCTTGTCGAGAACGACGCTGACGACCTGCGGGATCACGTCGCCCGCGCGCTGCACGATGACGGTGTCGCCGATGCGGATGTCCTTGCGCGTGATCTCGTCTTCATTGTGGAGCGTGGCGTTGGACACAACAACACCGCCAACCGTCACGGGCTTCAACCGCGCGACCGGCGTGAGCGCGCCGGTGCGTCCGACCTGAATGTCGATACCCAACAACTCTGTGACCGCTTGCTCGGCCGGAAATTTATGCGCCAAAGCCCAACGTGGCGAGCGTGATACAAAGCCAAGGCGGCTCTGCCAATCGAGGCGGTTCACTTTGTAAACGATGCCGTCGATGTCATAGCCGAGGTCGGCGCGCTTGCTCTCAACGTCACGATAAAAGGCGATGAGGTCTTCAACGGATTTGCAGGTGCGGAAAAGCGGATTGACCTGAAAGCCCCATTTGGCAAATGTCCCGACCACGTCTGACTGCGTGTCGCCCGGCAATGCGCTGACGTCACCCCATGCATAGGCAAAAAATCGCAAGGGGCGGCTCGCTGTGATTTTGGAATCCAACTGGCGCAGCGACCCGGCAGCTGCATTGCGCGGATTGGCAAACACCGGCTTGCCCGCCTCGACCTGCCGCGCGTTGAGCGCCGCGAAATCGGCATGGCTCATATAGACTTCGCCGCGCACTTCAAACACGTCGGGAATGTTTTTGCCCTTCAGCATCGCAGGAATGTCTTTGATGGTGCGCAGGTTCTCAGTGACGTTCTCACCTTCGCGTCCGTCACCACGCGTTGCGCCGATGACGAACTTGCCATCTTCATAGCGCAGGGAAGCCGACAGACCGTCGATCTTCGGCTCGGCTGTGATTTCCAGCGCGTCATCTTCCTTGAGACCCAGAAAGCGGCTAACACGCGTCCAGAACTCGACAACGTCTTCGTCGCTGAACCCGTTGGACAGAGACAGCATGGCAACCTTGTGCGGCACTTTGCCGAAGGCCCCGGCCGGTGCAGCGCCGACAGATTTCGACGGGCTATCCTCGCGCACGAGATCAGGAAAGCGCGCCTCTATCGCCTCATTGCGCAGACGCAGCACGTCATAGTCACCGTCTGAAATTTCAGGCTCATCGTTTTGATGATAGGCCAGATCGTGATGCGCGATTTCCGCAGCAAGACGCTCCAGCTCTGCCGATGCCTCTTTTTTGCTGAGATCATCGACCGGCTTATCTGTAACCGCCTTGCTCACGCGTGGCTCCCGATGAGCTTGGCGGCCGCCGCACGCGCTTCATCCGTAACGGTGGCACCGGCGAGCATGCGGGCGATTTCCTCGCGGCGCTCCATATCGTCGAGACTGTCCACACGCGTCGCGACGCGTGCGCCCTTGGCTTTCATTTCGCTTTTAGAGATGCGCAAATGATATTGCGCCCGCGCGGCGACTTGCGGCGAATGGGTGACGACCAGAATTTGCGCTGTTTTGGCAAGCTCAGCCAGACGCAAGCCGACAGCTTCGGCAACCGCGCCGCCAACGCCTGAATCCACTTCGTCAAATATCAATGTGGGCGCGCTGCCCTGACTGGCGAGCGCTACCTTGAGCGCCAGCACAAAGCGCGACAACTCACCGCCCGAAGCAATCTTGATGAGCGCACCCAAGGGTGAGCCGGGATTGGTTGAAATGAGGAACGATACTTTGTCGAGCCCGTCGGGTCCTGCATTGTCGGCGCTAACCTGCTCAACGGACGTTTTGAACGTCGCCTTGTCGAGCTTCAGCGGCTTTAGCTCCGCCATCACATGCTGGTCAAGCTTGGCTGCTGATTTGACGCGTCGCAGGGAAAGCGCTTCCGCCGCCTGAAAATAGGCCGCGCGGGCGGCGTCCGACGCTTTGCGCAATTCTTCAAGCTTCGCCTCGCCGCCTTCAATGTCGGCAAGCTGGCTGCGATATTTATTAGCGAGCGCGGCGAGTTGATCGACCTGCACATTATGTTTGCGGGCAGCGGCGCGGAGCGCAAAGAGACGCGTCTCGGCCTGTTCCAGACTTTGCGGGTCAAACTCAAGCGCGCGTGACGCACGTTCCAATTCATCGCGTGCTTCACCCGCTTCGACAAGCGTCCGGTCAAGCGCGGCGATGGACGCATCGAGACGACCGCCAACCTGCTCCGCCGCTTTGGACAACCGCCGCATGGCCTGCGCCAACCGCGCTTCAAGGCCACCATTGCCGGTGAGTGCGTCCTGCGCTTCGGTGAGGTCGCCTGCGATTTTTTCCGAATGCATCATCAGGATGCGTTCTTCAGCCAGTTTGGTTTCTTCACCTTCAACAGGTGACAGTTCATCAAGCTCGCCGACAACATGGCGCAGGTAATCCTGCTCCGCCTGCGCGCGGGCCAGCATCGCCTGATGCGTATTCATTGCGTCACGTGCTTCAGCGACACCCGCCCACAGACGCCGCACATCGGCCGCCATCGCTTCGAGCCCGCCGAATAGGTCAAGCAAGGTCCGGTGGCCGGAGGCATCCAGCAATCCGCGCTCGTCATGCTGGCCATGAATTTCGACAAGCAGATCACCAAGCTGGCGCAGCAAGCCGATACTGACGGGCTGATCGTTGACGAAGGCACGGGTGCGTCCGTCTTTCGCCTGCACCCGACGCAGGATGAGATCGCCGTCGCTGTCGAGGCCGTTTTCTTTAAGGATCATCCGCGCCGGATGTGTCACGGCAACGTCGAACACAGCAGTCACGCTGCCCTGCTCTGCCGATTGGCTGACAAGCCCCGCATCGCCGCGACCACCGATGGCCAAGCCCAGCGCATCAAGAAGAATGGATTTACCCGCACCGGTTTCGCCGGTCAGCGCGCACAGATGCGGCGCCAGCGCCAGTTCAAGCCGGTCAATGAGGACTATGTCGCGGATCGAGAGCGTAGCGAGCATGTGGACACGCTATCAGAATACGGATTTCCAGGCTTTGCTGATCCAGGAGTTCTTGTCTTCTTGAGGTTCGAGACCCTGTTCAGCCAGCAAAGCATAGCTGTTTTCGTACCAGTCACTGCCCGGATAGTTATAACCGAGAATGGCTGCCGCGGTCTGCGCTTCGGGTTTGATACCAAGCAGCAGGTAGCACTCCACCAGACGGTGCAAGGCTTCAGGCACATGCGTGGTCGTCTGATAGGTCGTCAGCACATTGCGGAAGCGGTTGATCGCGGCGATGTAATCATGACGCAGGAGATAATAGCGACCAATTTCCATTTCCTTGCCCGCGAGATGGTCGCGGGTGAGGTCGAATTTCAGGCGCGCATCACGCGCATATTCGCTCTGCGGAAAACGTGTGATGAGCACCGTCAGTGATAACAATGCGTCTTCGGTCATCTTCTGATCGCGACCCACGTCGGAAATTTGCTCATAGTAGCAAAGCGCAATCAGGTAATGGGCGTAGGCGACTTCCTTGCTGCCCGGATGCAGCGAAATGAAACGCTGCGACGCCAGAATGGCATTGTCGTAATCATTGACCTTGTAATTGGCGTAAGCCGACATCAGCGTCGACCGGCGCGCCCAAACTGAATAAGGGTGCTGGCGCTCGACTTCGTCGAACTCAATAGCGGCTTTCTGGTAGCTGCCTTCAGCCATCAGATCCATCGCCTGATTGTAAATCTGCTCAACCGGCCGCTCTTCGTACGGCAGCTCGGTGTCCGACGAGCAAGCACCGACCAATGCCAGAGAGGCAACAGCCAACGCGCCTACGACGGCGGAACGGATACGGGATTTACGAAATTCGGGGAAAAGTAGCTTGGCCTCACTCATGCCGGCAAAGTCCATTTCAAACGATCACCCGGCGGACAGTTCCAACCGACGGAACAAGGCCATTACAAAGCGATTCCGGGGGCGTGACAAGGCCCCGGCTTGTTCAGCCGGCACCCCCCGCCAGTGGCCTTTTCTAGCGTAATCCGACGCAAGAAACCATAGCGAGGGCCGCTTAATTCTGCGTCTTCGGTGCAATAGATCGCGGCTCACGCCTGCCCATGGCAAAGTGCATCGCAACCAAGACGGTTACGACGCAAAAAACTGCCAAAAACGGGAGTTCAGATTACTCGGCGGGGACCGCAACGGGGCGCATCACTTCTTCGCTCGCACCCATATCAACAAGTTCCCAGGCCGAACGGTCCGCAAACAGGGCCCGCAGGACGCGGTTGTTCATGGCATGGCCTGCACGCGTGCCTTCATAGCGACCGATCAGGGGCGCACCGGCAAGAGCGAGATCGCCCACCGCATCGAGCACTTTGTGGCGCACGAATTCGTCGTTAAAGCGCAGACCGTCTTCGTTGACGACATGATCGCCGTCCACAACAACGGTATTTTCGAGCGAACCGCCGAGACCAAGACCAGCGGCCCACATGGCTTCGACATCCTTGAGCAAGCCAAAGGTGCGCGCGGTCAGAATTTCGTCACGGAAAGTCGGCGACATGAAATCGGCTTCAATCGACTGACGGCCGATGACGGCATTGTCGAACTCGATTTCGAAGGCAAGCTTGAACCCTTCACCCGGCAACAATGCCGCGCGCTTGAGGCCGTCCTGCACGATCACCGGCTTCAGAATGCGGATCGCACGACGCGACGCATGAAGCGGCTTAAGACCAATGGCATCAATGGTTTCAACGAAAACCTGAGAACTGCCATCCATGACAGGTACTTCGGGGCCGTTGATTTCGACAAACACATTGTCGATGCCAAGACCGGCGAACGCCGCCATCAAATGTTCAACTGTACCGACAGATGTGCCCGCTTCGTTGCGGATCACGGTCGAGAGCATTGTATCGCCCACATGGTCGTGACGCGCCGTGATGTCAGTGACATCAGCCGGTGCGTCGCCCAGATCTGTGCGGCGGAAAACGATACCGAAGCCGGCGCCGGCGGGATGCAAATCCATGCGGATCATCCGGCCGGTGTGCAGACCGACACCTTCAAGAACAACGGGGGCGTTGAGCGTCATCTGCGGGCAAGCGACGGGGCGGCTGACACGATCACGGCGTTGTGCACGCGCTTCGTCCAGTATCACCGTGTCCAACTCTGTCCTACGCAATGCACTACCCTTTACAATTCTAACTTCGGCGAACCCGATGCTCATCGGGAAAACCCGCCGGAGGGAACAAGGAGGCATGAAATCGCCATATCCCTATTCCGCAGGCTGATATGTAGCAGTGGCCCTTGTCCCGGACAAAACACAGATTCTTTCAGTATGTTACATCTTTAAAACACATCTAAGGCGTTGTTTTAACACGAAAATCCCGCCGCATGGCCATATGGGGCCAAGGCGGCGGGATTGATCGATGGACCTGTCCCCGAGGGGTCAGCGTCCCGTTCAGTTTGCCTGACGGCGCAGGAAGGTCGGAATTTCCAACTGTTCTTCCTCATAGGACGGCTGAACGAGGCGGCCTTCCGTTGACGGTGTCAGGCTTGGCGCATTGGTCGCCGGACGGGGATGTTCGGCTTGCGGACGCTGCTCGGCACGCGCCACCGGCTCGCGACGCTGCTGCTGAACCCGCATCTGATTTTCTTCTTCGTCACGACGACGGCTGCCGGTCAGACGTTCAAAAAACGTCGGGCCGCGCTTGGGCGCACGAGACTGGGACACCGGAGCGGCACGGCCGGACAGGAAGCCGGGCGTTTCCGCTTTGGCGTTCTGCACGCGGTCGAGATCACCGGGGATGAACGGCGGCGCTTTGGGCTCAGCCAAGACGGCACCGGCGGGAACGACGGGATCGTCACGACGGGAGGCAGGCGCCTGCGTGCGGGGTTCGGGCTTGTGGATGATGACCTCAGCTTCAAACTCACGCAGATCGCCACCCATACGGATCGAGGGAGCTTCAACAGCGTCAAAGCTCGGCTGCTCACCATACGACATGGTGGCCGCAGGCTGTGTTGCGGCTTCTGCTGCCGGACGCGGCGCCACGGCAAAGGTCGAGGCCATACGCGGCGGCTGGGCACGATCGGCCGAAACCGCGCGTGTGACCTTTGTCACTTCAACAGGAGCCGGCTGCATCATGACCTCATGGTCGATACCGGTCGCCACGACCGACACACGCATGAAACCGTCGAGCGAGGGATCAAACGTCGAGCCGACGATGATATTGGCGTCGGGATCAACTTCCGAACGGATGCGGTTAGCCGCTTCATCGACTTCATAAAGCGTGAGGTCCTGACCGCCGGTGATGTTGATGAGCACGCCACGGGCGCCCTTCATCGACACTTCATCAAGCAGCGGGTTGGAGATCGCAGCTTCGGCGGCTTCAACGGCACGCTTTTCGCCCGATGCCTCGCCTGTGCCCATCATGGACTTGCCCATTTCGTTCTTCACGGTGCGATCGTCGGCAAAGTCGAGATTGATGAGACCCGGCTTCATCATCAGATCGGTGATGCCGGCGACGCCCGAATGCAGCACCTGATCGGCCATCGCGAAGGCGTCCGAGAAGGTGGTGTTTTCATTGGCAACGCGGAACAGGTTCTGGTTCGGGATGATGATCAGCGTATCGACATATTGTTGCAGATCACGGATGCCTTCATCGGCCAGACGCATGCGGCGCGAGCCTTCGAACTGGAAGGGCTTCGTCACAACGCCAACCGTCAGCACGCCCTGCTCACGTGCGGCGCGCGCGATGACCGGCGCAGCGCCCGTCCCCGTGCCACCGCCCATGCCGGCCGTGATGAACACCATGTGAGCGCCGTTGATGTGCTCGATGATTTCGGCAAGCGCCTCTTCGGCGGCCGCACAACCCACTTCAGGACGCGAACCGGCACCCAGACCTTCGGTGATGGATGCGCCGAGCTGGATACGACGATCAGCGGCGGAAAGGGCCAGCGCCTGCGCGTCGGTATTCGCCACAACAAATTCAACACCTTCGAGGCCCGCCTCGATCATGTTGTTGACCGCATTGCCGCCGGCACCGCCGACGCCGAACACGGTGATCCGGGGCTTCAGTTCTTTCGCCTGCGGGACTGTCAATTTGATGCTCATTTTGGCCTCCTGGTATTCATTTTAAACTGGGGGGTAGCTGTAGCCATCCGACTTCGCCTGAGGCCCGGTGGCCCCGACCGCCATCCGAACCGCCAGCGGCTCTCCTGCCCCTCAAACACTCCGCATGATGTGCGGGCGTCACATATGTTCACGCCTGCCATCAAAAATTCTCCCTCAGCCAACGGCCGATCTTGGCAAACTGGCCACGACCCGAACCGCCTTCTGCATCACCGTCGCCGCCCGCCGATTCCATCGGCGAGAACAGCGAATAGGTCAGCAGACCCGCGCATGCCGAGAAGGCCGGACCACCGGTCGCTTCCGCAAGACCCGTGAGACGGATCGGCTGGCCGACACGCACCTGTTTGTCGAGCATGCGGGCGGCCAGTTCGCGCGCGCCGTTCATCTGGCTCGCGCCGCCTGTCAGCACCACACGGCGACCGGCCAAGCGGCCATAGCCGCTCGCATCCAAACGATCACGCACCAGCTCAAACGTCTCTTCCAGACGCGGCTGAATGATTCCCGTCAACATGGAACGCGGAATGTGATTCGCCGAATCAGCGTCGCTTTCGCCCACCTGAGGCACGTCGATCATCTCTCTCTCGTCAGACGGACTCGCCAGCGCGCTGCCATATAGCGTCTTCATGCGTTCTGCATGGGCCAACGGTGTCGATAGTCCCCTCGCAATATCATTAGTAATGTGATTCCCGCCAATAGACACGGAATCGCAATACACCATCGCGCCCTCAAAAAACACCGCAAGCGAGGTCGTGCCCCCGCCCATGTCCACGACGGCAACGCCGAGGTCCATTTCGTCCTCGACGAGAGACGCCAAGCCGCTCGCATAAGGCGTGACTGCAAAGCCCGCGACCGACAGGTGACAACGCTCGATGCAAAGCTCAAGATTGCGCAGCGGACCGCGCAGTCCACTGACCATATGCACATCGACGCCGAGACGTTCGCCGAACATGCCGCGCGGATCGTGCACACCGCGGCTGCCGTCGATGTTGTAATTGGTCGGAATGGCGTGAAGCACATCACGCGCTTCAGGCTGGAAATTCGACTGGGCAAAGGCGATGAGGCGGGCGCAATCCTCGTCATTGACCTGCGAACCGCTAACCGCCGCTTTAACGCCGACCGTCTGGCTCTTGGGGTCGCAGCCCGAAACGCCGACGACCACTTCTTTGATCGTGACACCGGCCATACGCTCCGCCGCATCCACCGCAAAGCGGATGGCTTCGTCGGCGGCGTCCATGTCCACCACAGCGCCCGCACGGATGCCGCGCGACACCTGATGCCCGATGCCGATGACGCGCATGGGCGCATGACCATTGGCAAGACGACCCGGCTCCACCCGTGCGATGAAACAAGAGATCTTGCTCGACCCGACATCAAGGGCGGCGACAACGCCGGAGCGGCCCACCGCTACAGGACGACCCTGAAACCCCTTGGAACTCAGACTGACCATATTCATGTATTGCCCCCAAGCACGACGCCGGACTTAACAGGTCCGGTTGTTCCGTTCTGATAATTGTCTTTTTTGTTGTTCATGCCGCCCGGCAGACTGATCGTCGCCGCTGAAGCGCCGTTACGATCCGACATGGCCTCCGGCGTCAGCGCCACGGACACACGGTCCGGCAGACGCAGATCGACCGATTCAATATCGCGCGACAGAATTTTATATTCAGCATCGAGCGCCACGATTTCAGCGAGCGCCTTTTCGACGCCCACTTCCGGCAGCTTCACGTCAACGCCGTTTTCGAGGCGTAGATTCCAGCGGCGGTCGCCGACGCGGACAAAGGCCCGCACCCGTGCCAGAAATTCGGGCTGGGTATCGGCCATCAGATGCAGAATGTCTTCGGCTTCACGCGCACCGCCAAAGCCGACAATGAACGGCAAGGTCGCATAGGACTGCACATTGCTGTTGGTAATGATGTGACCATCGCCATCGACCACAGAAAGCAGACCGCCACGCTGCCAAACGGCAAAGGGTTTGCGCTCAACAATGTCGATACGGATGGCATCCGGCAGAAGCCGCGTCACCGTCGCCGACTTCACCCAATCAACACGTTCGATGTTCTGACGCGCAAGCTCTGTATCAAGCCCGAAGATCGGGTCGCCGCGCTTCACACCAAGGGCGGCCAGAAGCGCACCGGATTCGGCATGCGAACGGCCCGTGACAGTTACATCGTCAACACTGAAACCGGCGAGCGCCATCAACTTGTTGGCGCGACCCGCAATGTCGTTGCCGACGGCGGCAACATGACCGCCGACAAAGAGACCATAAAGACCAACCGCCAGAATAAGTGCCACTGTGGCGAGCGAGAACGGCTTCATGCCAAAAGAACCATCGCGCACATCATCAAGCCAGCGCATGACGGCAGACGCCGGACGCGTGCTGCGCCGACCGAAATTGCGATCAGCTGCGAGATTGCGACGACGACCGGGCGCGATGTTTTTCGACACCGGCTTCTTCTTCGACTTTGACGCCACGGCGCGCACGCCTGTGCGCGACACTGCTTTGCCTTTGTTGCCGCTTAACGATCGCATGACGCGTCCTCCACCATCCAGCTCACCAGATCGACATATGAATAGCCGGCCAGGTTCGCGAGTTCCGGCACGAGCGATGTAGGCGTCATGCCGGGCTGTGTATTGACTTCAAGCAAGATGAGTTCCGGTGCACCGTCACGCGTATCATCGAGACGGAAATCCGCACGGCTGACACCACGGCAGCCAAGCGCCCGATGCGCAGCCAATGTCACGCGCTGCACTTCGGCATAAAGACCGGCATCAATCTTCGCAGGCACTTCATGGCGCGAGCCACCGGCGGCATATTTCGCTTCGTAATCGTAAAACTGCGTGTTGGCGATGATATCGACGACGCCGAAAGCCTCGCCGCCCATGACCGCGCAGCTCAACTCGCGGCCTGCAATGTAGCGCTCGACCATCACCTCGTCGCCAAGGTTCCAATCGGGCGATGTCAATTCGACCGGCGGACGGTTGTCGCCCGGACGGATGATGAAGACGCCGACAGATGAACCTTGATTGACCGGCTTGATAACATAGGGCGGTGCCATGACATGACCGGCAGCCGCTTCATTGCGATCAACAACAACACCTTCGGCAACCGGCAGACCGGCGGACGCGAAAACCGATTTCGCGCGCTCCTTGTGCATCGCCAGTGACGAAGCCAGAACGCCGGAATGAGTGTAGGGAATGTTCAGAATTTCAAGGAGGCCCTGCACACAACCGTCTTCACCCCAACGGCCATGCAGCGCGTTGAACACAACATCGGGTTTGATCTTCAGAAGCTGATCCCCAATGTCGCGTCCGGCATCCACTTCCGTAACGCGGTAGCCGCCCTGACGCAGAGCATCGGCGCAGCCGCGACCCGACGAGAGGCTGACTTCGCGCTCCGGCGACCAGCCACCCTTGAGAACCACAACATGCTTGGCCGTGCTCATGGCCGCTCTCCAATCCGTTTAATTTCCCAATCAAGCGTCACGCCGCTTTTGGCTTTGACCCGTGCCCGCACTTCTTCACCGAGGTCTTCGATGTCTGTGGCGCTGGCATCGCCCGTGTTGATGAGAAAATTGCAATGCAACTCAGAAACCTGTGCGCCGCCGCGGCGAAGTCCCCGCCCGCCTGCTGCGTCGATCAACTGCCACGACTTGTGGCCTTCAGGATTTTTGAACGTGGAACCGCCGGTACGCGTGCGGATCGGCTGGCTCGCTTCGCGCTTTGCCGTGATCTCGTCCATGCGGGCGAGAATTTCAACTTTGTCACCTGCGTGGCCCTGATACAGCGCCTCGACAAAAATCAATTCTTCCGACGCGCCACAGTGGCGATAGGTGTAACGCATGTCGGTGTTGCTCAGCACATGGCGCTTGCCCTGCCGGTCATAGGCCACTGCTTCGATCAACACGTCTTTGGTTTCACGCTCATACGCGCCGCCGTTCATGCGCAAGGCACCACCGATGGAACCGGGAATGCCACGATAAAACTCAAGACCGGCGATGCCAGCCTCTTGCGCAGTGCGCGCAACCGCAACGTCAAGCGCGGCTGTGCCCGCGCGCACACGGAAACCGTCCAGCGCCTCGCTGAACATAAACGCCTTACCGAGACGAATAACGACACCGGCCACGCCACCGTCGCGCACGAGAAGGTTCGAACCGACGCCGACCACCATTACCGGAATATCGGCGGGTGTGCCCGCGAGAAACGCCGCGAGATCATCGGCATCCACCGGACGAAACAGAACTTCCGCCGGACCGCCGACGCGAAACCATGTGAGCGGTGCCATGGCGGCACCCTCGATCAACTCGCCGCGCACAGCGGGCAAGCGCTCGATCAGAGAAGCGGATGAGACGCGCGCGGTCATCATTTGCCCTTCCCTTTTTTCGGCTTGGCGGCGGCCTTAGCTTTGGGCGCCGCTTTTTTAGCCGGAGCCTTGCCGAGCTTGGCAAGATCGGCCGGAAGCGTATTGGCCCAATTAGTGATGGAACCCGCACCGAGGCAGACGACGAAATCACCGGGCTTGGCGAGCGACGCGATCAACGCGGGCAGGCTTTCGGGGTTTTCAAGCGGCATGGCATTGCGATGACCGCGATCACGCAAGCCCGCGACAAGCGCATCGCGATCCGCGCCTTCAATCGGCTGTTCGCCTGCGGTGTAGACATCGGAAATGACAACCGTGTCGGCATCATTGAAGCAGGACGAGAACTCATCAAAAAGATTATGCAGGCGCGTATAACGATGGGGCTGCATGACCGCGATGATGCGACCGTCGCAGGCAGAGCGCGCGGCCTGAAGCACAGCGGCGATTTCAACCGGATGATGACCGTAGTCGTCATAAATATCGACACCGTTCCATGTGCCGACATGGGTGAAGCGACGCTTGACGCCGCCGAAGCCCTTGAGCGCCTTACGGATCACAGCTTCGCGGATACCCATCTGCCATGCCGCACCGATGGCCGCGAGGCTGTTCAGCATATTGTGGCGACCGGGCATGGGCAGCGACAGGCCAGGCATATCGTGCACCTTGCCAGTCTTGCGATCAGTCAGCGTCACATCAAATGTGTTCTGGCCTTTTTCCATGCGCGGATTGGTGGCGCGGATATCGGCCTGCGGGCTGGTGCCATAAGTGATGATGCGACGGTCGCGCACGCGACCGATCAGCGACTGCACTTCGGGATGATCGATGCACATGATGGCACAACCGTAGAACGGCACATTCTCGACAAACGCAAGGAACGCATCGCGGGCGGCGTCAAACGTGCCGTAATAATCCAGATGCTCGGGATCGATATTGGTCACAATGGCAATGGTCGAGGGGAGCTTGACGAAAGTGCCGTCAGACTCATCAGCTTCAACCACCATCCATTCGCCGCCACCGAGCCGCGCATTGGTGCCATAGGC